>CAZNSB010000046.1:711-17463 GCA_964575155.1 uncultured Planctomycetaceae bacterium
GGGTAGCTGGCGTAGGCCCACCGGTTGCTGCGCGAGCCGGGACGCACGTCCAGCCCGCCGCTGAAGGTGTTGGCGGGGTTGGACAGCCTGGTGGTGACGTGGGTGGGCCGGAGGTTGACCCTGCCCGGCCCGGAGATGACGCCGCTGGCGGTCTGGGCCGCCGCGTGGTGCCAACTGCCGGTGAAGGTCCCGCCGTTGGGGGTGACGTAGATGTCGCCGCCATAGGTGACGTAGCCCCAGGAGCTGCACTTCCCGCCGTCCAGCTCCATGTCCACGTCGAAGTCCACCTCCTCGGGATAGACCGTTCCGGCGCTCTTGACGGTGAGGAAGTCGGGCCGGTCCACGGCGTCCACCGGCGTGTAGACACTCAACTGGCCGTTGGTGACCGTGACGGTGCTGGAGTTGCCCAGGGCCTTGCTGTTGCGGACGTAGATGCTGCCGCCGTTGAGGTGCATGTGCCCGGTGAAGCCGCCGTTGTCCCCGGCGAGGTGCAGCGACCCGCCGGTGAAGCTCAGCGTGACGTTGACCGTGTCGCTGCTGATCGGGCCGTACAGGTAGTTCGCGTCGCCCTGGCCCTCGCTCATGCTGGAGTTGGCGATGACCTTGACCGGGTCGTAGTACCGCCCCCACGGGTAGCCGTGGAAGTACAGCTTCCCGCCGTTGAGGTACAGGACGGGGTCGTCGGAGTAGTTGACGACGGCCTCGCCGTCGCACTTGACCTGCCCGCCGGAGTTGCAAATGATGGCCCGCGGGCCCGGCCCGCTCTGGCTGCAACTGGCGGCGCTGAAACTCAGGTAGCCGCCGCTGGCGACGGTGACGGTGCCCCGCCCGAGGGCGCCCTCGGCTGCCGGCCACAGGTCGCCGTTGGTGACGTACATCTCGCCGGTGAAGCCGGCGTTGTCGGCCTGGAGGTACAGCCGGTAGGCGTCGACGGTCAGGCGGACGTTGTCGGTGGTGCTGCTGATGGGCCCGCTGACGTAGTTGCCGTAGTAGCTGCCGCTGTCGATCTTGGAGTTGGCCTCCACCACGACGGGGTCGGCCCATTTGCCGCCGTAGCGGGCGTTCCACTGGGCGTCGAAGTACAGCGTCCCGCCCTGCATGTGCAGGACCGGGTCGTTGTCCCAGTCGATGGTGGGCCAGATGGACAGGCTGTCGCCCCTGAGGCTGATGGTGCCCTTGCTCTTGAGGTACAGGGCCGCAGGCCCGGTGCCGGTCTGGCTGTTGGCGTGGTAGTTGATCATCAGTCGGGCGTTCTGGCCGGACCCGCCGACGGTGACGGTGCCCGTGCCCAGGGCGCCGTCGGCGTAGCAGTACAGGTACCCGCGCTTCACGTCCGTCCCGCCGGTGTGGGAGTTGGGCTCCTCCAGGACCTGGGCGTAGGTGTCGTTGTTGGCGTTCATGACCAGCTTCAGGTCCCCCTCGAGGCTGCCGTAGAACCAGCGGATGGTGGAGTTGGTCCTGTACAGGGTGAGCGTGGAGGCGCCGCTGTCGAGGTTGGTGATCTTGCCGTACCCGCCGATCAGCCCGGCGCAGGTGGCGTCCTGGCCGTTCATGTCCACCGTGCCGTCCTTGCCGACGGCCCACTCGCTGCTGGAGGCCGGGGCGCTGCCGGCGGCGCCCAGCGTCAGCATGCCGTCGTTGACGGTGAGCTGCCCGCTGATGGTGTTGGCGGCGCCGAGGACCAGCCCCCCCGGGCCGAACTTGGTCAGCCCGCCGGTGGAGGTGACCACCCCCACCGTGCCGGTCTTGCCGGCGGCGACGTACACCAGCAGCTCCCGGGAGCCCTGGTTCAGCTCCGGGTCGATCTGCTTGTCGTCGTTGATGATCAGCCCGCCGCTGTCCAGGGTCAGCTTCGCCGCCGCGCCGGTGTTGGTGACGTTGGCGGAGGTCTTGAGGGCGTAGACGGTCAGGTCGGTGTTGAGGTCGTAGTCGGCCGAGAGGTCCACCTTGTCGGTGGCCGCGGCACCGGCGAGGGTGACCGTGTCGTAGGAGCAGACCTTCAGCCCGCTTGGGTCGTGGTCGAGGTAGTCGCCGCTGGCGGTCTCGCCCACGATCGAGGCCGCCGCCATGCCGTTGCTGATGCCCAGCCCGACCGTGCCCGTGAAGATCAGCTTCTCCTTGACCCCCAGGCTGTCGGTGACGGCGTCGACCACCAGGGTGGCCCTTCCCGAGCGGGCCGCCGAGGCCAGCGTGAGCTGCACCGTCCCGGACGTCCCGTCCAGGGCGATGACGGCATTGCCGCCGTAGAAGGGGTTGGCGTTCTGCCCGTAGGTGAAGTCGTCCTTGGCCATGGCCGCCCCGGCGGCGACGCCCTGGAGCCTGAGGACGGCGTCGCGGATGGTCAGGTCCTCGCCGGCGGCGCCCAGCGGGCTGCCGGCGAGCTGGGCGATGCCCTTGAGGGTGCCCAGGTCCACGGTCAGGTCGTCGAAGGTGTTGGCGTTGGAGAGCTGGACAAGCCCGAGGCCCTTCTTGGTCAGGCCGAAGGCCCCGCTGACCACGCCGGTGACGTCCACGCACCCGCCGGCCTGGGCGTGGGCGCGGCCGTCGGCGTTGAGGGTGATCGCCCCGCTGAAGACGCCGGTGCCGGCGGTCTGGTTCCCGCCGAAGCCCCCGTTGGCGCCGGCGATGGTGACGTCGCGGGCGACGGTGAAGGCCCCGTCGGTCAGCAGCCTGGCCCCGCCGCCGACGGAGACGGCGGTGGCGGCGTTGCCCAGGGCCCCGGCGGCCCCGGAGGGGGCGTCGGCGCCCACCAGCAGGGTGCACTCGGTGAGGGTGGTCGCGCCGCTATAGCTGTTGACGCCGGAAAGCTTCAGCGTCCCCTGCCGGCGATTGTACTTCGCATCGTCGCTGGGGTCGTCGAGGGTCAGCCCGCCGGCGCCGGAGATGACCGCGTCGACGTGCAGGTCCACGTCCGCCAGCCCGTCGCCGACCTTGAAGGTGCGGGTGGCCGGGAGGGAGACGTTGCCGCTGATGGTGGAGGTCCGGTCGGCGTTGTAGACCGTCACGTCCCCGCCGAGCGTCAGCGTTCCCGCCGCGGTGACGACGTCGCCGCCCTCCGTCTCGAGCTTCTCCAGCGTCTCGTTGTGGCCGTTCAGGTCCAGCACCCCGTCCTTGCGCGGGCGGACGACGCAGTTGGCCTCGATCTGGTTGGGCTGGCGGAGCTGCACCGTCGCCGAGTGCGCCGCCCCCGCGTTGTCGCCGACGTACAGGGTGCTCTTGTAGTCGATGGCGTTGCCGGCGGTCTTGGCCAGCGCCAGCACGCCGTCCTTGACGTAGGTATACCCCTCGTAGGTGTTGCTGGCCCCGCCGGCGAAGACCAGCGTGCCCGCGCCCGTCTTGATCAGCCTGTCCGTGTAGTCCTGGTCGTCAATCCTGGCCGAGATGACCAGGTCGTCGGCGGCGGCCCCGTCGGCGACGGCGAAGGTGTGGACCCGGGTGGCGCCGTAGATGTACAGGTAGTTGCCGGTGATGTTGGCCGAGGCCGCCGCGGCGTGGGTCGTCAGGTCGCCGTACAGGTACGTCTTCCCCGACGCGCCGATGCTGACGTCCCCGGCGGTCATCTCCACGTTGCTGACCTTGAACGAGGTGCTGTTGGCGCAGTTCATCAACCCGCCGTTGACGATCAGCCTGCTGATCTGCTGGTACTTGCCGTTGAGGTCGAACTCACCGGAGCTGTTGATGGTGACCTGGGCGCCGGTCTTGAGCTGGTAGCTGGCGTACAGCTTGGCCTTGTCCGTCCCGGCCCCGTCGCCGATGACCAGGTTGCCGCCGATGGCCTGCACCTCCCGCCTGTACAACTGCAGCGTCCCCGCGTTGACGGTGGTGAGGCCGTTGTAGGTGTTGCCGGACTCGCCGTAGACGTAGTTGCCGACGGTCAGCGTGTAGTCGCCGTTCTTGGTCAGGTTCCCGCTGCCGGAGAGGTCTCCCTCGATCCGCATGTCCCCGGTGGTGCCCGTGCCCCCGAAGGCGGTGTCCACGGAGAGGTCCACGTCGGTCTTGATGAGGGTGTTCTGGTTCGTGTCCATGTTCACCTGGGCGCCGGCGCCGGCAAGCTGGAGCGGGTCGCCGGAGAGGGTGAACGCCCCCGCCGTGGCGTCGAAGGCCAGCCGGTTCAGGACGAACGGGTCGGAGACGTCCTGCACCGGCCCCGGGCGGACAGTCCCCGAGAACGTCAGCCGCGTCGCCGCGTCGCTGGGCGGGGCGGCGCTGCCGACCCAGTTATCGCCCGTGGACCAGTTGTTGTCCCCGCCCAGCCCCTGCCAGGTGTAGTCGGCCGCCGAAGCCCCTCCGGCCAGGACCAGCGCGCAGACAGCGCCTGTGAGTACAAAGATGTGCTTTGCCATTTTCAGCCTCCGTTTCTTCAGCGTTCCTGCGGTCCCTTCTGAACTGAACTGATCGGCGCCGCCCGTGGCGCTCTGGAATTGCTCCCTGTGATGATACCATACCACGATCCGCCGGTTTGTCAAGCTCTTTTGGCGAATATTCTCCGGCAAACCGGGAATACTTGGCCGCGGCGACCGCCCGGCGCGATGCCCCGGCGAATGGTCCCGGCTGCGTCTCTTGGCGGTGGCGATGCCCCGGTACGTGTTTAGCGGAGCCGAGAATCCGGGGTAACCCCTCCTTCGGCCTGCCTGCCGGAGGCACGCCGGGCAGGCCGGGCAAGGCCCGGAAGTTTCGGGGCTTGTCCGGTCTTCGGCAAACGCGGAGATCAGCCGGACAAACTTCATCCCGACCAACAGCGTCGGGATTCCGCTTGTCCGGGCCACCCACGCTAAGGGTTCCCGCAGAAACAACTTGAACGACAAGCCGGCCTCCGGGCCCATGCCGAGAGCCCCGGAGCGGTGGCGATTGCCCAAGTTATTTCTGCGGGAGCCCTAAAGACGTACCAGACTGGCTGTATGGGTCATGCGGCGCCGCCGCCGGCCTGCCCGCCTCAGGGACGCAGGCGCCGTTCACCGCCGCCGTCGCCGGATCAGCGCCGCGCCGAGGGCCAGGACCGCCAGAGAGGCCGGCTCGGGGACCGGCGCGCCGGCGTCGCCGCCGCCGGTGACCTTCCAGCCGAAGTTGTTGGCGATGATGACCAGGTCCAGCACGTCCACCTTGCCGGAGAGGTCCAGGTCGGCCGTCGTCCAGTTCACGCCGGCGCCCTCCCGCTGGAAGTTGTTGGCCAGCTTGACGATGTCCAGCACGTCCACCTCGTCGTTCAGGTCGGCGTCGCCCTTGTGGGCGGTCCACAGCAGGCTGCTGCCGTGCAGGACCACGTCCCCGCCGGTGACGGTGACGGCGTCCGCTGTCGACGTCGCCATCGCCCAGTGGGCCGCAATCGCCGCCTCGACGGCCGCGCCGCCGCTGTCGTAGGCGTCCAGCGTCATGTCGCGGAAGTCCCCGCCGTAGCAGGTGGCGGCCTTGATGATCGTCATGTTCCCCCCCAGCACCGGCGTGGGCGTTCCCACGGCCGGCTTCAGCGCCGCCGACGGCGCTCGGAGCACCACCTTCAGATCGGCCAGGTTCAGGTTGTGCAGGTTGTCGGCCAGGTACACTTGGTCGTGGTCCGTTCCGGCCACGCCCCCGTCGCCGAGCACGTCGATGGTCACCCGCGGGTGCTCGTAGTCCCCGCCGCCGAAGTCGGCGGACGTCTCGAACGTATGGTAGCTGAACGACGAGTCGAACTGGATCACGCCCACGTCGCCGTCGTCCATCCCCGGGCTGATCCCGCCCATGTGGGCGCCGCCGGCGGCCCCGCCGACGCGCCCGCCCTTGAAGTACAGGACGCGGCCCTGGTTGTCGCGGACGGTGCAGGTGCCCCGGAAGGTGGCGTCGTAGTGCCCGGAATAGTGCGTGTAGATGATGGACCCTTCGGGGGCCCGGACCCATCGGGCGCCGTGGGTCTTCGCGGCGCCGTGGATCTGCACGTCCCCGGCCACCACGTCGATGGCGCCGATGGCCCCGGTGCTGTTGGAGCTGAGGTACACCAACCCGTCCTGGGTGGCGTCGCCCCACTGGGTGCCGGAGCTGTGCAGGGTCTTGAAGGCCTCCGTGTCGCCGAGCACCAGGGTCTTGCCGGCCAGATCGAAGTCGCAGTCCAGGGTCATGGTGGTGTTGCCGCGGGCGCAGACCCGGGCGACGTCGCCGGTGGCCGCCAGGGAGCAGTTGCTGTTAAGCTTGGTGGCGCCGGCGCCCGCCGCGGTGGTCAGGCGGGTGTCGTCGGCCAGGGTGATGGTCTCGGTGAAGTTGTCGTAGCTGCTGCTGTTCAGCACGAAGTTGACCTTCCCGTTCGTGGGCAGGTCCGTGATGTTGTCGGCGCCCAGGGTCAGGTGTGCCCCGTCGGCCGCCGACCAGTCGAACACGGCCGGGTTCAGCCCGGCGGCGTTGGAGCAGTGCACGCCGGCCGAGCCCACGACCTTCACGCTGCCGGTGGTCAGGGCCTGGTTGACGTAGAAGATGCCTCCGCTGCCGGCGCCGTTGAGGTTCACCTGGGAGCTGTTTTCCAGCGCGGTCCCGTTGGCGACCTCGAGCCGCCCGTTGTTGACGTTGAGGGTCACGCCCGAGGCCAGCCCGTTGGTGCTGTCGAAGTACACCCGCCCGGTGGCCTCCATGTCCACGGTGTCGGCGGTGCCGTGGAAGTTGCCGGCCCCGGAGAAGTTGTAGTGGCCCTTGCCCTTCAGGACGACGGTCCCGGTGGCGTTCAGCCCCGCCCCGTTGAAGGTGATGGTCCGGCCGAGCTGGGTCCAGAGGCTGAATCCGTTCCCGGCGGTGTTCTCGTTCATCGTGCCGGTGACGCTGAAGTTCGTCTCACTGATCGTGGCCAGCCCGGCGTAGAGGGCGCTGCCGTCCGGGCCGAACGATTCCTCGCCCGTGAAGTCCGCCCGCAGGCCCTTGTAGACCTGCTGGTTCCCGCCGGTGATCTGGGCCTTGGTCGGGGTGATGGTGGCCAGCACGGTGGCGTTGTCGAGGATGGCGCCGTCGTAGAGCTGGAAGTTCTGCCCGGCCCCGCCGAAGGTCGGCGTGGTGGCGGCCGACTCGATCCACAGCCCGCCGCCGGCGTGGATGTGGATGGGGCCGGCGAGCCCCTTGGCGATGCTCTCGTCGCTCTTGAGCCTGAGGGTGCCGCCCTGGACGTTGACGCGCGGCAGGGAGGCGAGCACGCAGCTTCCGGTGGCGGCCGGGGTGGTGTAGAGGACCGAGCCGTTCACGTTGACGGTCCCTCGCCCGAGGGCGCCGTTGGCCTTGACCTCGACGCGGCTGTACATGTAGCCGTTGATCTCGGTCCCTCCGGACCAGTCGTTGCCGGGGTTGTGCAGCTCGACGTAGGCGCGGTCCTTGGTGTTGTTGCCCTGCATGTCGAAGGTCACCACCCGCGGGGTGCCGTCCTCGGTGACGGTGCCGGTGATGATGAAGATGTTCGGGTTGGCGCCGCGCCCGGCGATGGTGCTGTCGTCGGTGAGGGTCAGGGCGCCGTAGTAGGTCCGGGTGCCCCCGTAGCTGGCCAGCACGCTGCCGTCGAGGGATATATCGCGGCCGAGGTTCGCTTGCAGCTCCAGGGCCTTGGCGTCGGCGTGGACGGTGACCGTCCCCGCCCCCGGCGTGTTGGTGCCCAGTGCGTTCGGGTGGGTCACGACGTAGCCGCCCGGGCCGTGAAAGTGGATGTCGCTCAGGAACGCCTCGTTGTTGCCCCCCAGCTCCATGAACTCGTGGTAGGCGTCATAGGCGCGGTAGAAGTTGACCGTGGTCGAGGCCGGCCCGGTGACCGTCCCGGTGATGTGGGGGGAGGTGTACGAGCCGACGCCGTCGCCGCTGACCGTGTTGGTCGTGGCGGCGGTGAAGTCGATCGAGCCGGGGTAGACGCAGCCGCCGGGCATGACAAAGGACCCGCCGCTGATGGGGATCAGCGTCTCCTGCGGCAGGCTGGCCTGCATGAGGACCGCCCCGCCGGCGTTGACGTGGATGGCCGAGGGCATCTGCCCGGCGCCGTGGTCGGCGCTGAAATACAGCTCGCCCCCGCTGTTGACGTTGACCGTGCCGGTGCCCAGCCCGCCGGCGGCGGCGACCTTCAGGCGCCCTTCGTTGACCGCCCAGCCGCCGCTGAAGCCCATGTTGTTGGCGTACACCCCCACGAAGCCCACGCCCGTCTTGGTCAGCACGCCCGTGTGGGTCACCGTGGCGATGACCTTGTCGGAGATGGGGGCTTGGATCTGCGCGGTCCACTTGTCCACCGCGATGTCGCCGCTGATGGTCGAGTCGCTCTTGACGGAGATCGCCCCGTAGACCGTGCGGCTGCGGTAGTACAGGAACATCTCCCCGCCGTCGAGGATGATCTCGTCCGGCGTGTCGTTGCCCGACAGGTTGATGTTGACGGTGATCTTCTCGGAGTCCAGCGTCGCCGTGTCCCCGCTCTGGGGATAGCTGACGTCCGAGGGGTTCCACGACGTGGGGCTGTTCCAGCTGCCCCCGCCGTAGTCGTCGTTGTAGTCTGTCGCCGACGCCGGCCCGGCCGCCACCAGCGCGCACACCAACAGTGCCAGCGTTCCCGTTTGCCTTGTCATCTCAGGCCTCCTCAATCAATCCGTCCCTTTGTGATGAATGCTGATCCCGCACTCACGTGCCGCGCAACCAATGCGGATAAGACGTGCCGCACTCTCATTATTCTACCCGAGATCCCCGGCCTGTCAAGTCCGAAAGCCGCCCCCCCCCAAAAAAAGCGGGCAAGCGGCCGGGGCTGAACGCCTCGCTCCGCTCGGCGCAAAGGCCCGTCAACGGGCCTGCGACGTGGCGGCCCCCGCCGCCGGGCTCCCAGACGGCGTCCACCTGTTCCCCTCGTCTGAACCAGGCCAGCTTTTCTGGATTTTCCGCGGCCGGCGGGCCGAAGGGGGTTTTCGCCCTAACCTCCTGCCCGGAAACGGGATGGCCGCATTCCGGGCGATGGATTGACGGCACTAATGTAATAGTGGGGAGACGGTCCGCCCCTGCGGGGGCGGGCCGGTTAAAGCCCTATTTGCCGAGTGCCTATAGAACAAGGACTTAAGGCAAGAAAGGGGAAGGCGTTTTTACCAATGAACCCGCCCGCCGGATTCGCATTACCCCTTGCACAATAAGGGCTTATGTGCGGTAAACGGGCTCCCGGGATTGGTAAAGGCTTTTACCCATCACCGGGCGGCGCGGGTCCCGAGGAAGCCGGTGGCGCGGCGAGCGGCTCGGCCGGCCTGCCCGTGTCGGCCGGCGTCTGCCGCCATGTCGACCCGCGTGGCGGGAAACGGCGCCCGCCATCGCAGCCACAGAATCGATTGGGCAGGACCGGTCGCCCCCGGCCTCAGTTCTTCCTGACGATCCGGATACGGTTGCGGGGTTTCGAGAGCCCCTGGTCGGGGATGCCCTTGAGCAGCTTGACGTCCCTGAGGGTCACCAGCCCCCATGGGTCCGCCGTCACCTCGCCGGACTGGGCGCCGCGGCGGCCCTGCTGGTCCGTGTTGGTCCAGAGGAACTTCTGTCCGGGCTTTCGCTTGAACAGCCTGCAGTGCCGCGGGGTGACGTCGACGGCGCACTCGTCGCGCGGGGCGTCCAGGGTCAGGCCGGCGGTCATCTCCCATCGGCCCGCCGTCTCGACCACGGTGTGGTAGTCCCAGACCAGGTACCCGTTGATCTGGCCTCTGGGGTCGCCGTCGGGGCGCCAGCCGCTGCCCGGGTTGGCGTCGAGCGAGCAGTTCCCGAACGCCGGCACGCTGCGGTCCCAGCGCATCACCCGCAGCATGTGGCGCAGTTGGCGGGAAAGCCGCCCGCCGCCCCACTCGCACGCGAAGGGCTGGCGGGCGTCTCGCAGCGCCCCGATGGCCAGGAACGAGACCTCCGGGCCCTCCTGCCGCTCCTTCCAATAGAAGAAAGGCAGGTCGCGGGCAGGGTTGCGCTTGAGGTACCAGCCCAGGTGCCACAGGTTCCAGGCGGGGGTGCCATCGACCGTCGTGGCCGATGCCCTTGGACCCAGCAACGATCTCAGGCGGCATCTGCGCGGGCGCCAGATCCAGTCGTACCCCAGCCCGCTGGCCTGGGTGTGGAGATACCGAATCCGGTCGGGATTTCGGACGGCGTAGAGCGGCGGCAGGTACTGCCCCTCGGCGCCGATGCCGCGGCCGCGGTCGATCTTCCACTCCTGGCAGACCCAGTCGATCATTCGGCTGCATGCCCTTTCGTGGTAATAGTCGACCTTGGCCTCGGCGTAGGAGAGGAAGGTTCCGCGGCCCTGGCTGTACCCGATGCCGTTGCCGTAATCCATGCACAGCATGACGTTGCCGGCGTTGTGAACGCGTGGGGGCGCATACCGGATGACCGTCAGCCAGCCCGGGGGCTTGTGCTTGTGCGCCGTGTAGACCATGACCCGGTTGATCTTCTGCGAGGCGGAATTGGCCAGGGGGGGCGCCTGCCACAAGTAGTATTCGTATCGGACCGCCGCCCAGAAGGTCCTGGGGTACTGGAGCACCGGCCTCAGGGGCGAGTTCTTCTCCGCCACCGGCTGCGCCAGGCTGCACCGGCCGGTGACCACGGCGAAGCTCTCCACGCCGTCACGGGCCACGGTGACGGCGTAGTATGCCTGGCCCTGCTCCTGCGGCGTGTGGACGTGGAACGCCCGCCCGGGGGGAATCGAGCGCCCGTCCTCGAGGCAGTAGGTCGGCACGAAGGCCTCCGGGTCCTCCCGGGGGTCGTAGTACTCGCCCCAGGTCCTGAACCGCAGCTTCGAGCGGTCGTACCCGCACAGCGGGCGGGCGTCGCCGAGCCATTCGGCCTGGTGGACGTTCTCAGGGGTGATTTTTTTCCGGCTGCGGTACACGCGGTAGCGGACGTCCGGCCAGGGGCCGATGCGAACCAGCCTGGGGCGTTGACGGCTCATGCTTCGGGTCGTGGGGTTGATGACCTTGTACCGCTGTAGCTTCCGGAAGGTCTTCTGGCGGATGCCGGCGACGCGAGGCTTGCCCATGTAGCCCTCGCCGGGGCCGTCGACGACGTGGACGGGCCGCTTGTCGTACGTGGCCCAGACCACTTCCGACGGTTCCGGCCGGTACATGGGCAGCTCCTCCCAGGTCAGGAAGGTCTGCCCGTCGTGATGGATCGCCTTCAGCCCGGTCACGCTCGGGGGCGGGGGCTTGGGCCTGCCCTCGTACCACACGTCGAGGAAGGCCCCTTCGGGCGGGAATCCCGCCGCCGACGCCAGCGACAGCCCCAGGTTGGACTCGGGCCTGCTCACCCAGCGCCGGACGGCGTCGGTGGCGTCAAACCACTGGTGCCGCGGCGGCACCAAGGCCAGCGGCCGACCGGCGACCGCCGGCCCGGCGTCGCCCTTGAGCTTCGCCACCGCGAAGATCCGGATCGGCCGGGCCGGCTGCCTGATCTTCTCGTTCCTCAGCAGCGCCCGGCGGACCGCCGCGCCCTTGGGAATGGCGGAGAGGTCGAAGACGATCCGGACGGCTTCGCCTTCGACGATCACGGAGAGCGTGTCGGGATGGACGGCCTTCCGGCCCCAGGTCTCGCGGACCAGGCCTGCATCCGCCGAGGCGGCGCCGACCAGCACGGCCAGCAAGGCCGGCAATATGGGTCTCATCATGGTCCTTTTCCTACTTTGTCGTCACGACCAATCGGCCCGGTTCGCGGGCGATCCGAACCTGAGGGATTCTCAGCAACCCCTCGTCGGGTTTCACCTCGCCGCTCTGGGAGATTTCCTTGCCGTCGGCGAGCGCCGCCTTGAACTGCCAGGCGCAGGTCTTGCCCGCCTGCGCGCGGAACCTCTGAAGCCGACGCAGCACCACGTCGGACGTGCCGGCTCCGCGCCCCCGCCACGCCAGCGTGATCTCGTACCTCCCCGGCTGGTCCAACACGTCGGACCAGCGATAGCGATGGTTGAAGCGCCCCCACCATTGCAGCGTCCCGTCGGAGACCACCAGCTCGCCCGTGGCCAACTGCGGAGGCCTCAGCAGCACCGCCGCGCCCGGGCCCCGAAACGCCGGGTGGCTCAGGTCCTTCCTCACGTCCGCCGAGATCATCCCCGTCAGCGCCCCCGTCCTGGATATGGGGATGAAGAGGCGGTTGCCGTACACGTTGAAGTCCGCGACCAGCAGGTGCCCCTTGTCGAGCATCGCCAGGCGGAAGTCCCGATCCGCCTCGAACCCGCCCTTGCCGGCATAGGTGACCACCGGCAGGTCCGTCGCCGCCGGCAGAGATCGGACCCGCCGCGTCAGGTCCAGCTCGTCCCAGACGCTCACGGGGTCGCCCGCCCCCGCGCCCGTCTTGAGATCCCAGTCGAGCCGGCCGAGAAGCTTCTCAATCTCCGCCTCGGGACACTTGGCCCGGAAGGTCCTCCGGACCCCCGGCACCTTCCGGATCGGCCCGAGCTCGCGGAACTTGCGGATCGCGCCGCGGAAGTCGACGCAGCCGTAGCCGGTCATCACCAGGTTGAACACCCGGTGGTGCCGCAGCCCCAGGTGCAGGGCGCCGCTCCCGGCCACCAGGCGGTTGCCCGCCACCGCGATGCGGTTGCGGTCCGCCGGCCAGGTCCGCGCCACCCATTCCAGGAACGACAGCATTCGCCTCTGCGTGTAGTTGTGGAACACGCCCTGCCGGAACGACCTCAGCGTCCCCTCGGACTCGTGGTAGCCGTAGTACCACGTCTGAAGCGGGAAGTCGTGGGGCACGACCACAATGCTGTCCTGCTCGATCCGGTAGGGCGCGCGGTACCACGAGTTGCCCGGCTGGGGCAGGTTCAGCTCCACGGGGCAGGTTTTTCCCGGCCGGTCCGGAACGCATACCAGCCAGTTGTAGTAACGGCACGGCAGGTTGCCGTACGGGGAGGAGACCCACCGGACGTACTGGTAACGCGTGTGCCGGTAGTCCCACACGGGGCGGCGGGGCAGCTTCCCCTGGAGCACGGGCACGGGCCCGGCCGGCTGCTCCGCCACCGGCCGTTGCCGGGCGTTGGCCTTGCCGAAGTCGGCCGTGTTCTGAACGCCGTCCACCATCGTCACCACCGCGTAATAGGCCCTGGCCTTCTGCCTCACCGTGTGCACGTACAGCCCGGTCCCCCTCGCCAGCGGCGCGGCGGCGCCGCCCCTGGCGCCGCCGTCTTCGATGACGAACCGGTCGATGGGGCACTCGTCGGGCGTCCCCCGCCTGCCGGCGACCCAGAACCGCACGGGGTGCTCGGAGCTGAGCAAGGCGGCCACCACCTCGTCGCGGGGGCGGGCCTTGTTCCGGGCGTTGAGGTTCCAGCAGGACAGCGGCTCGACCCGCGCCAGGCACTCCGCCCCGGCGAGCGACTTGGCGTCGATGGGCTTGCTGCCGCGGTAGACGCAGTACCGGACCTCCCGCTCCCGGTCCAGGCTGCTCAGGATCCCTCTCATCTCGCCCCAGCGGATTTCGTCCTTCCCGACGGGGTCCGAGATCTCCTTCCACGTGATGAAGGTCTGCCCGGCCCGGTGGAACACCTTGAGCCCCTTGGCCTGTGCGGGAACGGCCTTGGGTCGGCCCTCGTACGTCACGTCGAGACGGCTCCGCTGCCTGTCCCACAGCGGGAAGGCCTTGACGAAGAACCCGCCGTTGGGCTTGCCGGCCGCCCAGGCGCGGACGGCCTCCGTGGCGTCCAACCGATCGAACCACGGCCCGCGCAGGCGGAGGCGCTCGCCGCCGACGATCGCCGCCGACCCCGGACGCAATTCGCCCAACAGCGGATGGATCGTTACGTTCACCAGCCGATCCGGATCGGTCCCCGCAAGCTCCCTCGAGCGGAAGACCACCAGGTCCGCCCGGTGCACCCTCGCGCCCTCCGGCAGGGCTGACAAATCGAAGCGCAGCACCCCCTCCCCGCCTTTACAGGGGAGCACCGTGGCTGCGGCGCCGCTCTTCCCGGACGCCTTGCCCAATCGAACCGTGGCCAGGGGTCCCCGAACGCGATCTCTCGCGTCTGGGGGCCCCGCCTGCGCCTGACAGACGGAAGCGATTGACGCCACCATCCCGACCAGCCGGATCCATCGCTTCGAGGTGCCCATGAAAGCGATCCTCCTCTGGCCCATTCATGGCACATGGGCCGGTACCTGTCAACTGCTATCATGCGCTGTCACGGCGCGGGTTGCGTTGTCGTCCGTGGCACGGCCGTCGCGTGTTTCGGCAGGAAGCGGCAGGATCAGCGCCTCGCCCCCGGATGCAGTGCCGCGGGCACGCGCAGACGGGCAGGGGCTCACCGCACGCGGTGCGGTTGAAGCCCCGGCTTCCGCGCAAGCAGGCGCGGCGGTCCGATGGGGACCGCCGCGCTCCTGCAAGGTAACCTCAACGGCCACGCCTTAGGAGGCGAGAAAGCGCAGCCGGAAGTCTTCCTTCGCTACCGCCGCCGCCGGCCTGCTCGCTTCAGCGACGCAGGTTCCTTCAGCGCCGTCTCCGTCTGATCAGCACCGCCCCGCCCAGGGCAAGGACCGCCAGCGTGGCGGGCTCGGGGACCGGGGCGCCGTCCCCGCCGGCCCCCCTGGCGTCCTTGTTGAAGTTGTTGGCCAGTATGGCCAGGTCCAGGACGTCCACCTTGCCGTCGTGGTTGAAGTCGCCGTCCCGCCAGCCCTTCCCGGTGCCGGCGGGGTCGAAGTTGTTGGCGATGGCGGCCAGGTCCAGGACGTCCACCAGCAGGTTGCAGTCGGCGTCGGCCTTGATGGTGACCTCGACGGTGACGGTGCCGGTGGTCGTCCCGGCGTCGTAGCCGTACTCGACCGGCCCGCCCAGCTCGAACCCGCCGAAGCTGCCGAACTCGACTTCGCCGAAGCGGTCGCCGCTGGTGACCAGGTCCTCGTCACACTCCAGCACGGTGAAGACCTGCCCCTGGACGTCGGGCAGCGTCAGCGTGCCGGTGGCGTCGGAGAGGTCCACGCGGAGCTTCCCGCCGGCCAGGGAGACGTTGCCGTCCACGACCAGCTTGCGGTTCTGGAGGGTGAAGACGGTCGGCGTGCTGTAGGCCGGGCTGATGCCGGCGTACAGGGTCGCCGGCCCGCTGCCGGAAGTCAGGTTCACCGTCCCGCTGATGGTCAGGGGGCTGGCGAAGCCTGGCAGGATCTTGCTGCCCTGGCAGGTGAGGGCGTAGCTGCCGTCCTCGACCTTGATCTCGCCGAGCCCGGCGAGGTTGTTCGTCAGCTCCCAGTCGTCGGGCCCGCCGGCCTTGGCCAGGACCAGGTCGGGGTTGCCGGCGTTGTGAACGGTCAGCGTGACGGTCCCGCTGCTGAGGGCCCCCGGGTCGGTGACCTCCAGATGGCTGTAATAGCTTGGCGAGAACCACACGACGTCCGTGCCGCCGGTGTAGTCGTTGGTGGGGCAGGAGAGGACGATCTTGCCTGTGTTGGGCTCGGCCAGCAGCTTGCCCTCCCCGGTGATCTGCCCGGCCACGGTCAAGGCGCCGCCGTAGGCGCTACGGACCTTCCCCGAACCGGCCAGCTCGATCGTCCCGTCGTGGGTCACCGACCACGTGTACGCGGTCCGCAACTCGCCCCCGGCGGTCAGCGTCACGTCCCAGCCGGGGTTTCTGCCTTTGAGGATCTCGAAGGCCCCGCCGTCGACGACGACCCTGGGCTGGGGGAGGGTCGGGTCGGGGTCGGTGTCTATCTTCAGGACGGCGTCAGTGCCGCCGGTCACGGTGATCGTGCCCATGCTGCCGTGGGCCCTGGGGCCGGTGAGGTGTAGGGGGTAGCTGTCGATCTGGAGGTCGCCGGTGTAGCCGGCGTTGTCGCCGCTGAGCTTCAGCACGGTGCCATAGGCGCCCGAATAGGTGATCTTGACGTTGCTGGTGTCCGAGCTGATGGGCCCGGCAAGGTAGCAGGTCTTATAGCCCACCAGCCGGCAGTTGCCGGCGACGTGGACCGGATCGTTCCACTGCGCGCCGTTAGAGAGGTTCAACCTCGCGTTCTCGTGCAGTGTCACGACCGGGTCGTTGGCATAGTCCACGGTCTTGACGGAGATCACCAGGTCGTAGTCGCCGGCGCTGCGGTAGACGTCCAGGGCGGCCGGCCCGGTCCCCGTCTGGTCGGCGGTCTCGAACCTCAGTTCGCCCCCGTCAACGGTGACGGTTCCCGTCCCCAGGCCGCCGTCGGCCTGGACGCGCAGACTGCCGCCGTTGTTGATCAGCCACTGGCCGCTGTAGTCGGGCGAGGCCGTCGCCAGTTTCACTGCCCCCCTATAGGCCGTGCTGTAGGACCTCGCCTCCAGCGTGCAGTTGTCGGTCGTGGAGGCGATGGGGTTGGTGTCGAACGTGAGGGAGCCGTTAGTCCCAGGCTGGAGGGTGGACGTGCCCCCGGTGACGTTCAGCCCGCCGTCCAGGTCCACGTTCTGGACGTAGCCGCCCTCGATCTTCCCGCCGCCGGTGAGGGTCACCGTGGGCGTGACCGCCCCGCCCGGGGTGATGTACAGGTGCCCGCTGCCGCCGAGGGTCAGCGAAGTCAGCGCCGGGATCGTCGCCGCCCCGGGGACGGTGACCTTGACCGTGTCCACCACGGCCGTGTCGCCCGCCGTCGCCGGCCACTCCCACGCGTCGCTCTCGCCCCAGGTGGCGTTGCTGTTCCAGTTGCCCTCGGTGGTGTCGTCGTAGTCGCCCGCCAAGGCCGGCCCGGCCGCCACCAGCGCGCACAGCGCCATTACCAATGTGCTCTGCTTTCTCATCTCTTCTCTCCTTTCCTGCCTCACGTTGCCCCTGTGAGGAACTGAACCGAGAAACGAATCAGAGGTGCCCCCGCCTCCCGTCCCGAAAAGGCC
>CAZNSB010000047.1:0-17227 GCA_964575155.1 uncultured Planctomycetaceae bacterium
TTCTTCGTGCTGTCGGTCTACGCCAGCAATAGTGAGCAATTCCCCATCAAGGTCACCTTTGCCACGATCGCTTCGGCGATCGCCGGGGCGCTGATCGCGTGGGGCCTGCTGGCCCTGGTGCTCAGGAACAGGCTCAAGGCGGGCATGCTGGTTTCGCTCGGCGTGGTGTTGTTCTTCTCTTACGGGCACCTGAAGGCCGCCGTGCCGGGAGTGAGCTTCAACTTGTTCGGCCGGGTCTTCGGCAAGGCTCTTGTCCTGATGCCCGCGTGCCTGCTGGTGATGGTCCTGGGGGCGTTGGCGATCGTCCGGACGAGACGCTCCCTGCTCGCCCCGACGGCGCTGCTGAACCTGCTGGCCATCTCGTTGATCGCCGTCGTCGCCGCGCGGATCGCGTGGTACGAGATCGCCCATCGGCCATCGGGCCACGGCGGCAACGGCGCCGCGCCGGTTCAAACCACGCTGCCCGCCGGCACGCCCGCGGACCTGCCGCGCCCGCACATCTACTACCTCATCCTCGACGGCTACGCCCGCGCCGACGTCCTCAAGGAGCTGTACGGGTCCGACAACCAGGCCTTTCTCAACTACTTGCAGGAAAAGGGCTTCTACGTCGCGGCCAAGGCCCGGGCCAATTACTGCCAGACCGGGTTGTCCCTGGCCTCTTCGCTGAACATGAAATACCTGGACGACCTGGCCAAACGCATGGGCAAGGCCAACGACAATCGCCGGCCTCTGATCGACTTGATCTTCGGCAACCAGGTCTGCCGAACCCTCCGCGGGTACGGGTACCGGATCGTGTGCTTCCCCTCCGGGTACTACATGACCCGGGGAATCCAGCGGGCCTCGTACGTCGAGCCCGACCGGCTCAACCAGTTCGAGCGCGGGCTCGTCGGCACGACGCCCATGGTCCGAAAGGCCGCCGCCGTCAGGAGGCACAGGGAGCGGATCCTCTACACGCTGGATCATCTCGCCGATCCCTGCGCTTCCCGGACGCCCGTGTTTGTCTTCGCCCACATCATCTGCCCGCATCCCCCCTTTGTCTTCGGCCCGGACGGCGAGCCGAGGGAGCTGGCCCATCCGGCCCTGATCCTCGACGGAAACCATTGGCGGGACATGGTTCGGGGGAACACCGCGGCCGAGTACAGGCGGCGGTACCTGGAGCAGTTGAAGTTCGTGAACGGCAGGCTGAGAAAGGCCATCGACGGCGTCTTCTCGCGGTCGAAGCGCCCGACCGTCATCATTCTCCAGGGCGATCACGGCCCGGGCTCGATGCTGAACTGGGACAGCGCCGCCAGGACGAACGTGGTGGAAAGGCTGGCCATACTCAACGCGTACTACTTCCCCGATCAGCGATACGACCTGCTGAGAGACGACGCCACCCCCGTGAACACCTTCCGGGTGATCTTCAACCGGTACTTCGGCGAGAAGCACGCCCTGCCGGGCGGCCGGAGCTTCTTCAGCGTCTGGGACAGGCCCTACGACTTCATCGACGTGACCGGGCAGCTCGAATCCTTCGCGCCGGCGCCCGGGAAGGGGCGCGATTGATCGGCCCGGCCGGGGGGTGTCCGGGCGGTCATGCCTGCGGCGTCTGCGTCCGGTCGGCGTCCGGGCCGGTTGCCGATTCAGGCGCCAGGGCGATCCCCGCCAGCGGCACCAGCGCCGAGAGGGCGATGATGCCGGCGGCCGCGAAGACGATCCTGTACCCGACCCAGTTCATCATCAGCCCGGCCGTGACGGGGGCGGCCACCGCCAGCGGGGCCACGGCGACCTTGGCCAGCGTCATGTACCCGATCCGCTTCCCGCGGGGGAAGACGCGCATCATGAAGGGGGGCCCGGCGACGGTCTGGGCGGCGGCGGACAGGCCGAGGACGAAGAACGTCGCCAGGAACACCTCTCCCGTCGGCGCCAGCGCCGCCAGCAGCATGCCGGCCAGGCGCAGGCCCAGACATGCCGCCAGCATGCACTTGGGGCCGACGCGCTCGGCGAGGAAGGGGAGGATGAGGTTCCCGCCGATCCTGGCCGCGCTGCCCAGCACGCCCGCCAGGGCCACCACCTCGGCCATGCCCAGCCCGTGGTGCCGCACCGCCGCGAAGGCCAGGAACCCCGTCGCCGCCGAGGTGGTCCTGCCAAGACCCTGGAAGTAAAGATATCGCCGGTAGTTGCGGTCGCTTCCGAGGGCGGCGATGAGGTCGCGGAAGTAGTGCCGGGCGGGCTGACGCTTCCTCGGCGCGACCGCTTCGGGAAGCTCCTCCACCAGGGAGAAGACCCACCACGAGGCCATCATGATGCCGAAGCCGAACACGTAAAGCAGCTCGAAGTTCAGCGGAAAGGCAAAGGCCGCGATCACCGCCCCGCAGGCGACCGCCGAGGGCAACTGAAGCAGGCTGGAGAGGAAGTGCCGGAACCCGAACAGCCGGCCCACCCGCTGGATCGGCACCGTCTCGGCGATCAGGTCCTGCCAGGGCGCAACCAGCAGGCTGGTGGCGAACCCTCCGCCCAGCCGGACCAGCCCGATGGCGTACAGGCACAGCAGCGGACGCTTCGTCGCCAGCAAGGCCAGGACGCCGGCAGTCAGCAGCAGCGGCAGCCGCTGCCCCAGCCCCAGCCCCAGCACCAGCCGCTTCTTCCGCCGCGCCGCCTCCAGGTGCGGCGCCAGCAGCAGCGGGGCGATGAAGGCGAACGATCCGATCGACTGGAGCGTCCCCAGCGTCGCCGCCGTTCCCCTTAGCGCCAGCACCAGCACCTGAAAGAACTCCGGCCCCGCCAGGCCCCCGCCGAAGGTCGCCAGCGCCCCCTCGGTGACGTGGCACCAGAAGTTGGCGGCCCGGGATCGGCCGGTGTTCGCCGCCCGGTCGGGTTTCCCGCCCGCCTTGACCATAGGCCGGCAGTGTATCAGCACGCGCGGGAGATACAAGCGTAGCAGCGAGCGATCGCGATGCGGCGTTCTTCCTTCGTGACGATCAGCTTCCTGATGGTCTCCAGGCCCCACGTGTCGGCGGTGCCAGCGCCCTCGGCGAGGAGCCTGCCGCGCTATTTCTTCAGGGCGGCCTCGTAACGGGCCCGCAGCGAGGGCAGGTAACTGCTGATCTCCTGCTCGATCAGCTTCAGCTTGGCGGCGATGACCTGTGCGCCGTGATGGTAGCAGTGGTCCCCGCCGTAGTAGTAGTCCAGGCGCACGTCCGCCTTCATCACCGGCAGGGCGGCCTCGGCATTGGCCTTCTCGTCCTCGAGGATGGCCTTCCATCGCGCGTGCAGCTTCCGAGCCTTTTCCAGATCCGCGGCCTTGGGCTTCGCGGTGAGGGCGGACCACTGGTCGCGGCACTGGCAGGACGCGTAGAAGTTCGCGTGGCTGCGGGCCGTGTGATAGAACCACCTGATCGCCGAGCCCTCCGAGGCGAACATCAGCCGGCAGCGATCGGGCACGAGCGGCTCGGCGGCCTGGACTTCCTCCACGGCCTGGCGGAGGTGCTTTTCCATCTGGCGGTAGAACTTTCCGAAGACCGCCGCGTTGCCGCGGGGGCGGACGAGGAACCCTGGGCGGTCCCTCAGCCCCTCGGCGTCGACCGCCTCGGCCCGGTACAGATGCTTGCCGTAGAACACGCGCGGCAGCCGGGCCGAGGGATTGGCGCACATCGGATGCCCGGGCCCGAAGTAGTAGGGTCCGACGTAGTAGGGCGGCAGCTCGGGCGAGAAGGCGATGGCCTCGGAGACCGCCTTCCAGGCCTTGCGGAGGTGGGGCCCGGCCTTCCGCCCGGCGATGCGGGCGGCCAGCCGACCGAGCAGATCCTCGGGCTTTGGGGCCGGCGACCAGGAGAAGTACTTATACACCTCGGCCGACGCCATGCCGTACACCGGATGGCCCGTGCCGGGAAAGACGAACGAGCCCTTGGCGCCGGAGGCGGCGAGGGCCTCGGCCCGGGCCGCCCAGCGGTCCAGGCAGGGGATGCCGGGCAGGCGGGGCGCCTCGAAGCTCTGCTCGGGCTCGCTCTTGAAGTAGATGGGGATCTTGACCTTCCGGCAGGCGGCGAGCTGCGCCCGCGCCCGCGAGCCCAGCCCCGTCATGTCGATGCTGTAGTCCCACAGCCGCTTGCTCACCCCGTCGGGCTTCTGGACGGTCTCGTCCTTCTCGACCTCCGTGAGGATGGCCGTGCCGGCCTTGAGCTTGCCGATGAAGCCCTCCTGGTTGTGGTCGGCCGACCAGACCTGGGCCGAGTACGGCCAGGCCACGACCTCGGCGGTGGGCTTGACCTGGCGGGCGGCCTGGGCGAGGGCGTTGCAGAGGTTGGCGACGACCGTCTCGGCGCCCAGCTTGGCGCATCGCGGGCACTTGCCGTGCGCCCGCATGAAGCAGTGGTAGAAGCCCTCCCCGCCGATGATGATGACGATGCCGTCGAGCTCGGGCGCGGCCCGGAACAGCCCGGCGACGCTCTCGCGGAGGTACCTCCGCGCCAGCGGGTGTTCGGTGCAGAGGACGTACTCGCCGTGGGCCCCCCAGGTCCGCGAGCCGCGGATCTCGGGGTGCCTGGCGAAGACAGGGTGGTCTTGGGGGAACTTCTTCCTCGTGGAGAGGATGGCGTAGCACCTCAGGCCATAGCGGCGCGCCTCGCGGGCGCCTCGGGCCAGGGCCTTCAGGCGATCGGGCTCGCGCCGGCGGGCGAGGTCGCCAATGGCGTCGCTGGCCGAGAGGGCGAACAGCTCCCCGCCGGGCACGAAGACGGCGTTGTAGCCCATGAAGACGGCGTCCTTGTGCGAGCCCAGCCAGGGGACCGCCCCCAGGCGCACGGCGAGCCCGGGCTTGAAGGTCTGCGACATCGGGGCCAGGATCGGCGCCTGCCGGAACCCCATGAGATCCACCAGCCTGACCACGCCGTCGCGCAGGCCCTGCGGGTCGCGTCCGGCCACCAGGAGGCGGTCCCGCGCCACGGTGATGGTAAAGCTCTCCGGCGCGTTCTCCTCGCCGCCGCCGCAGTCGAGCAGGACGATGGCCCTGGCGGCGCCTTCGGCCAGGTCTTTCCGCGAGCGCTGCTGACGGGTCAGGCGGACCTTCATGCAGCGGGTGAGGAAGTCGGACAGGTGCTCGGCCATCCGGACGCCCACCGGCGAGAGGTTCTCAGGCAGGAGGATCTTCCAGGAAGGGTCGATCGACACCTCGTCTGCGCGGCCGGCGGCGTCGGGATCCCGGCTGAACCGGGCGAAGTAGTCCTTGGAGATCTTCGAGAACGGCGACGCCTCGTAGGCGGCGCGATGTTCGTCGGCCAGTCGCTGGCGAAACTGTCGCAGCGCCTCGCCGGCGGACGAGGTGCCTGCTTGCAGGCCAAGCGCCACCAGCAGCATGACGGCCGCCGGAAGGGCGGCTCCACCGCAGGGCAGGTCGGCCAGTTGCCCGACGATACCGGATTCAGTCGACACGGATGTCTCCCGCCCGCCGTGCCGCTACCGGGCCCGGATGGTGATGCGGCGCTTGGCCTTGGCGACGGCTAGCCCCTTGACCGTCACCAGGCCCCACTGGTCGGCGGTCGTGTCGCCCTTCTCGAGGACCTTGCCGGCCTCGTCGGCGGCCGTCCACTGGAACTTCTGTCCGGCCTTGGCCTTGAACTTCCGGCAGCGGCGGGGCGTCAGGTCCGCCGTGCAGGCGTCCTTGCGGGCGCCCTCGGACAGCCAGACGGTGCAGGCGAACTTCCCGGGCTCATCGACGATAGTCTGGAAGTCCCACCGCAGGTCGGCGTTGAAGCGGCCCCAGGGGTCGCCGCTGCCGATCGTCCCCCCGGCGGCGCCGCCCCACTGGTCGCCCTCGCCGATCATGTCGTCCAGGGAGCAGTGGGAGAAGGCGGGCACCGCCTGACCGCGGCGGATGGGGAACCCCGCCGCCGGCGGCGGGCCGCCGAAGCCCTGGCTGGGGCCGTAGTGGGCGGCGAAGGCCCGCTTGGTGTCCAGCAGCGCCCGGTACACCTCGGGGGCCGGCAGGAAGCCCATGTCGCCGACGTGGCTGGCGCCGGAGGGCTTGCCGCAGAAGAACGGGATCTCCGCCGCCGGGTTCTTGCGGATCCACCCGGCGACGTTGAGGTACTCCCACTGGTCCACGTTGCCGTCCTCGTTCTTACAGCCTTTGGGGAAAGGCCCCCAGGACCAGCCGTGGCGGACCATCTCCTTCCCGGCGGCGAAGTTGCCGTACGGGTCGGCCGTGACCACCGCGAAGACCTCCGGGTGCCGCAGGGCCCAGATGGCGAACTGCCCGTTGACGCACACGCGGGCGGGGTCGATGTTCGGCCACTTCTTCCGCGCCCAGCGGGTCAGGGCGATCACCTGCCGGTGGGTGTAGTTGCGGACGATGCCCTGGTCGTAGCTCTTCAGCGTGCCGATGCACTCGTGGACGCCCTGGCCCATGGCCATCATCACCGGTGGGGAGACGTAGTAGGCGCCGGGCACGTGCCGCCGGCCGAGGTTGTACGGGCTCTGGCCCCCGTACGTCCCCAGGCACATCTCCAGCGGGACGTCCTTCTCCGCGAGGCGCTTGGGGTCGTAGGCGCTGCACATCTCCACGCGGATGGGCGTGGGCCAGTACGGCGGCTCGTAGAAGCAGACGTACCGCTCGTACACCTCTTCCGACCGGCGGCGCTTGCGGGTCGTCTTGGACTGAAGCAGCGGCCCGACCGCCTCGACCCTCTCGGCCACGGGCCGGGCGAGGCTGCTGCCCGGGCCGAGCTTGCTGACGGCCTCTCGGCCGTTGACCACGGCCGTAACGGCGTAGTAGAACGACCCGTTGGCCCGAGCCGTCATCACCGCCAGGTTCTCCCCGCTGACGAGCTGCTTTTCCATGGGGATGCGGTACCGCTTCATCACGTAGCCCTGCACGCGCTTGCTCCCGATGAGTTCCGACGGGCGCGAGTGAGGGGGGTGCGCGTGCTCCACCGTGGGGACGGCATCGAGGTTGTAGGCCGGCAGGGTCGCCTCGACCTCGCGGACGAGTTCGGCCTGGGCGAGGTTTCCGGCCGTGATGGGGCGCCTGTGGCGGTAGACGCGGTAGAAGACCTTTGCCCTCGCCCGGGCGGCGAGGGCCTTGGCCTCGAACTCCGCGAACGTGATCTCCTCGGCGCCGATGACGTCCTCGATCTCCTTCCACCGCAGGAACACCTGCCCGTTGACGAAGCCGGCCTCCAGCCCGGACACCGCCGGCGTGGGCTCGGCCCGGCCCTCGTAGGAGATCAGCAGCGCCGTCTTCTCGCGTTGCCAGCCCGGCACCGAGGCCACGACCAGCCCGAGGTTGCTCTTGGGTTCGCCGGCCCACTTGCGGACGAGTTCGGTGGCGTGGAAGTCCTGAAAGAACGGCGGGCGGAGGGGGAGGGGCTTTTCGGCGCGGGCGGGCTTTCCGTCGGCCCCGGCGACGCGCGGGTAGAACAGCACCGCCCGGCTGTAGCCGCGCCGCTTGCAGACGACCTTGAGGATGGCCCGATGCACCTTCGCGCCCTTGGGCAGGGCCGACAGGTCGAACTTCAGGACCATGCTGCCTTCCTCCACGCGCCCGACGGTCATCGTGCCCGGCCGGGAGCAGCCCTTCCCGCCGAAGCTGTCGGTGACGTAATCGGCCCTGGCCCCGGCGGCGGCCGACACGCAGACACAGAGCACGCAGAGGATGTGAGGTTTCTTCATGATCCGCTCCTGGTGACCGTCAGCTTCAGGCGCCCGGGCAGGGGCAGCTTGGGCACGGTCACGAGCCCGCGCTGGTCGGCGACGACCTCGCCTGAGGTGGGTTGGGGCTTCCGGCCGCGGCCCCAGTGCAAGGGCGTGGTCTCATAGCGCAGTTTCTCGCCCGGCTTGATGACGAACTTCTTCAGCCGCCGGGGTGTGACGTTGACGGTCCCCCGGCCGGTGAGGACGATCTCGAACTTCGCCGGTGAGTCCACGATGCCGGCGTCGTCCCACCACACGCCGTAGTTGGTGGCCCCGCCGTCGCCGTTGCGCCCACCCTGGTAGTCGCCGCTGTGGCTGGTGAAGATGGGGATCGGCCGGTCGCGGCGGACGTCCAGGCCGCCCCAGCCCCGCCCGGGGTTCTTCACCAGCGGCGGCGTCACCGCCCCCCAGGTGCCCTCGCTGACCACCGGCTGGCGGGCGTCGGCCAGGGCGGCCAGGAACTCGGCGACGGGCTTGAAGTCCCACCCCCCCCGGCCGCCGTAGGAGAGCATCGGGCGGATGACCTTCGGATGGGCGGCGATCTCCCTGGTGAGATTGCAGAACTCCCAGATGTCTTGGCCGCGGTCGGTCTTCAGCCCCCACTCCTTCCGGCCGAAGACCCGCTGGAGGTGCCACACGCCGGTCTTGGAGGGCCGGCGGTGCCAGCCGGCGAGCTTCGCCATCGCCGGAATCGCCGCGGGGTTGGGCATGCCCTTGCAGGTATAGACCACCGAGAAGACCTCCGGGTGCCGCATGCCGAAGTGAAGGGCAGCCGTCGCCGACAGCCCGCGGTCGCCGCTGCACGTCACGCGAGAGCGGTCGATCTTAAACTCCTCGAAGGCCCAGGCCAGGAACGCCAGCATCCGCCGCCAGGTGTAGGACTGGATGGTTCCCTGCTTCAGCGAGCGCAGCGTGCCGCGGGATTCGGGGTAGCCGAAGTAGAAGCTCGCGGGCACGTCCTGCGGGCTGACCAGCACCGTGTCCAGCCGGTGAGGCCAGCGCGGGCGGCGGTACATGCCGTTGCCCGTCAGCACCAGCTCCAGTGGGGCCGGAAGCTTCACGCCCGCGGGGACGAAGACGCTCCAGTTGTAGTACCGGTTTGGCAGGTTGGAAAGCGGAGGGGCCGTCCACTGCACGTACTGGAGCCGCTTCCCCGCGTAGTCGAACAGGACCTTCATGTCCATCTCGCGCTGGAAGACCGGTTGGCCCGGGCCGGGCTTCTCGTGAATGGGTCCGGCTGTGGCCGGCTTGGCGGTGTTCTCCCGCCCGTTGACTATGACGGTGACGGCGTAGTAGCCCTTGCCGGCCTTGCTCGGGTGATGGACGTACAGCCCCGTGCCGTTGGGCAGGGCCTTGACGCCGCTGCCTGGAATGACGAACCGATCGATGACCACCTCGTCGTAGGCGCCGGGCGGGATGCCGTAGTGGCCCTTGGAGACCGTCTTGGCGTAGTCCATGTCCTCCAGCATCCGCTTCCGCATGACGTGGAAGGCCTGGTCGGGGCTGCGGCCGTTGACGTTGTAGCCCGACAGCGGCTTGACCTCCGCCAGCAGCGTCGCGCCAGCGAGATTCGCGGCGGTGATGGGTCTATCCGAGGCGTACACGCGGTAGCGGATGCGCCGCCTGGCGTCGAGTGTGTCGAGGGCCTCCTTCATCTCGCCCCAGGTGGGTCGGTCCTTGTCGATGACCGGGTCGACCTCTTTCCACGTGAGGAAGGTCTGCCCGTGGGCGTGCACGGCGCGGAGGCCCGTCGCCGCCGGCAGGTCCGCCGCCGGCCGCTCGCCGGGCGCGTGGTAGCCGATCTCGAGGAAGGTCTTCTCCTTGATCCATCCGGGCAGGGCCTCCACGACGACGGTGAGCTTCCCGCCGCCCTTGACGAGACCGTCCGGGACGTCAAAGCCGTCGTACCACGGCGGGTTCGGCGACAGCCGTTTGCCGCCGGCAAGGACCCGCACGTCCACCAGGGCCTCGTCGGCATCGGCCGGGGGGGGCTGGCGGAAACACATCAGCCTGGCCCCCCGGACCCTGGCCCCGGCCGGCAGGGCCGAGAGGTCGAAGACAACGGTCTTTCCGTCCTTGGCGATCGTCATGGTTCGCGGGTGGGCGTAGTGTCCCTCCCCGCCCCACTGGCTGACGATGAGAATGAGAGTTGCCACTGCTTTCATGTCCCTTGCTCCCTCAAAGCGGGTCCCCCCGATCGGGCGGCGGGGGCTTCGACAGCGCCTTGTAGACCCCGGCGCCCAGGCCGAACAGCGCCCCGAACGCCACGAACCCGATCAGGAAGATGCTGTGTTCCTGCTGCGTACACAAATACTCCAGGACGTGCTCGGTCGGCAAGCTCACAAAAACGGTCCCCCAGAGCACGACGGCGACGAGCCCGACGGTCGCCCCGGCGGCCGCGCCCCCGGCGCCCCAGAGGATCGCCCTGATCGCCGGCTTCAGCCTGTTCATCGCCCTGTTCCCGCCTGCGGCGCCGCCACGCGGGAGCGGAACTCGCCCAGGCCCCTGGCGTCCACCTGGAGCCGGTACAGCGTGCCGTCGGCGGTGTCGGCGCCGTCGGAGCCTCCGGCGGTGGTCACGTACAGCTCGTCGAGCCCGTCGCCGCCGAAGATCACCGAGGAGACCTTGGCCACGGGGAAGTCGATCTTCAGCAGCTCCTGGCCGCCGGGTGAGTACTTGTATAGCCCCCCCCCGTCCCACCGGGCCGACCAGACGCTGCCGTCGGCGTCGACGGTCATGCCGTCGGGGGTTCCCTCTTCCGGCGAGACGGCCAGGAAGACCTCCCGCCCGGAGAGCTCTCCTGTTTCCTGATGGTAGTCGAAGCGGAAGACCTTCCGGGCGGTGGAGTCGGTCCAGTAGAACTTCCGGCGGTCGGGCGAGAAGCCCATGCCGTTGGAGACGCCGGTGCCCTTGAACAGGCAGGTGACGCGGCCGTCGGTGTCCACCCGGTACAGCCCGCCGCTTTGGGTGGTCCGGCCCATGGTGCCGGCGTAGACCCGCCCGGCGGGGTCGGCGATGACGTCGTTGAATCGCGTCATGTCGTCGTCGATGCCTTCGGCGACGACCCGCTCCCGCCCGTCGGGCTCAAGCAGGCAGATGCGGTTCTCCCCGAACAGCAGCAGCGTGCCGTCTTCCTGGAGGGTGAGGCCGCCGACGATCCCGCCGGAGTAGAACGGGGCGTGCTCGCCGGTCCGGGCGTCATACCGGAACAGCCTTCCGGCGGGGATGTCCGTCCAGTACACGACCTTCTCCCGGTCATCCCAGAGCGGGCCTTCCCCGCAGCGGCAGTGGTAGTTGGCGATGGGCTCCAGCTCGTGCTCGGCGTTCATGGCTTCTCAATCCGTGGACTACTCCGCCCGCAGGTCGGGCACGGGCAGCTTGACCCCGCCGCGGGTGGCGGACTCGTGGGCGATGACGCCCGGCAGGACGAACTCCATCGACCGGGCGGCGTCGATCGGCGGGGGCGTGTCGGCCAGGATGCTCGCGATGAACTCCCGGACCATGACGGCGACAGGATCCTCGCCGTCCGCGCGGGCGGTCAGGCCGCCGGGCATGTCCTCCCAGCCCGTCATGGGTGTGGGGGCCTTTTCGCTATACCAGCGGGGGCGGAGTTGGCCGTCGTTGATCAGCCTGGCCGAGCCGGCGGTGCCGACGAGGTTGTAGTACAACGCGTAGGGGCAGGCGACGGAAAAGCCGTTGGTCAGCCGGATCACGGCCCCCCCGGCCGTCTCCAGCAGCGCTGCCTCGGCGCCGATGGTTCCCAGGTCCGGGGCGGCGGAGATTCCGCTGCTGAGGCCGACGGCCGAGACGACGCGGTCGTCCATGACGTGCAGGAGGGGCCCGAGGGTGTGGGAGCAGTAGATGATCGGCGGCAGGTGGGTGGCCCGCCAGGTCTTTGCGGCGTTGGGGCGGGCGGCGCGGTCGGCGTACGGGACGAACCCGCCCTCGTCGGCGAGCATGATGTCGCGGCAGTCGTGGGTGTAGTCGCCCTCGGCGTAGACGATCTGGCCGAAGGCCCCGGCGTCGGCCTGGGCCTTGATCGCCCCGGCCCAGCCCTGCCAGATGTAGTCCTCGGCGAGCATGAACTTCCGTCCGGCGCGGCGGGCGGCGGCGACGACGGCGCGGGCCTCTTCCACGGAATAGACACAAGGCGTCTCGCAGAGCACGTGGGCGCCGGCGCTGAGGGCGCGAACGGACTGCTCGGCGTGGACCGGCCCCGGCGTGATCACCGCCACCACGTCCAGCCCCTCGCCCAGGAAGGCGCCGTAGTCGGTGTGCCTTGCCAGCCGGGCGCAGTCGGTGAGGGCGGCCGGGTCCGTGTCGCAGACGGCCGTCACCCGGCAGCCCGGCACGGCGTCGAGGATGTCCACGAACTGCCTGCCCCGCCTCAGCCCCGCCACGCCGCATCGCAGCTCCGTCACGATTCGTCTTCCTTTCCGCCGGCGGGGCGCGGGGCGACCTCCTCGATGAGGAAGCCGTCCGGCGGCACCCACCAGCCGATGCGCTGGAAGGGCTCGGTCAGGAGGCCCTTTTTCTGGAGCAGCCTCATGCAGTCCGCCGGCGCCATGGGGCTCTTGTAGTCCTCGCCGAAGGGCAGGGCGAGGCCGTTGAGGAACCGCATCAGCTCGACGAAGGAGCGGTCCTCCGGCCGGGGCGCGCCCTGCGGGTAGCGGACGTTGAACCCGTGGGCGTCCCTGGAGCAGTCGTACCCGGCGTGGCGGATGGTGTCCCTGAGCTTCTGGCGGGCATAGCTGACCCGCAGATGGTCGGGGAAGAGCGCCGCGACGTAGGGGGGCGGGCGTCTCATGCCTCGGCTTCCATCCGCTTGATCGCCCGCCGCAGCCTCCGTGCGTTCGCCCGGACCTTCGCCGGCGGGGCCTCGACGACCCCGGCGAGCATCACCCGGTTGAGGATCTCCGTGGCCACGGGGAGCCTGGCCTTGGCCGGGCGGTAGCTGCCCTTGTAGAACGGGCAGCGGATCGGGCAGTCCTTCTTGTGATACGCGGTGGACTTGCGGAAGATGTCGAACCGCGGGGCCGGGCGCTCGGTGAAGTGAAAGCCCGCGTTGACCTTCTCCTCGGTGAGGATCTTCTTGAACCTCTCCAGCCTCAGCCCGTGCTTGTCGCCTTCCCACAGGCAGGCCCAGACGTACCCGGACTGCTTGGCGGCCTTTGGCACGGTCCGGTTCCGCAGCCAGGGGCAGTCGGCGATGGCGTCGTTGTACACGGCCAGATTCGCGTCGTACTCCTTCAGGTACTTCGGGAAGCGCTCGAGCTGCGCCAGGCCGATGGCGGCGGTCTGCTCGTTCATGCGGAAGTTCAGCGTCAGGAAGGAGGGGCTCTCGCCCTTGAAGGCCCACTCGTTGTAGAGGGCGTGGTGGAGGTCGCGGCGGTTGGTGATCATCACGCAGCCGTCGCCGGTGCAGATGTGCTTGCCCTGCTGGAAGCTGAAGACGCCGATGTCGCCGTAGGTGCCGGAGTGGCGGCCCTTCCAGGTCGCCCCGATGACGTGGGCGCAGTCCTCGATCATGAAGATGTTGTGCCGCCGGCAGATGGCGCGGAGCTTGTCCAGCTCGGCGCACAGGCCCCACAGGTTCGTCACGATCAGGGCCTTGGTGTGGCGGGTGACGGCCTTCTCCACCTCCGCGGGATCCATCAGGTACGTGTCGTAGCGGACGTCCACGAACCGCGGGACGCAGTTGAAGCTCAGCGCCGCCACGCCGCCGAAGTGGACCAGCGGGTCGCAGATGACCTCGTCGCCGCAGCCGGCGCCGCTGACGGCCACCGCCTGCGCCAGCCCCGTCATCGCCGAGTTGCGGCAGATGCCGTACCTGGCGCCGGTGAACCTCGCGAACGCCTCGTCCAGCCTGGTGACGAATCCGCCCTGCCGCCAGCCCAAATGCTTGCTCTTGAGCACCTCCTTGAGATACCGAAGGTCCGTCTCGCCGAAGACTCTTGCCACGATTGTTTCTCCTCAATGCTTGGGCGACCCGCCGGCAACGGACTTACCGCACCGGCAGGATCCTCGCCGGGTTGGCTACCATTATCTGCGCGATCGCTTCCTCTTCAAGACCCAGCCTTCGAAAACACGGCAGCGTGTGGGTGAACATGTGGGTGAACGGCGCCGGCGGCAGGAAGGTCATCGGGCCGAACGCGCCGCTCTCCGAGCAGTACCCAGAGTCCAGCCCCAGCGCGAGCTTCTCGCCCAGCCCGGCGTCGAAGACCTCTCGAATGGCCTCCACCAGCGGCCGCCAGCGCTGGCCGGCGCCCTCGTTGCTGACGCCGAGGTTGGTGGCCAGGAAGTTCGCCCCCCGCCGCATCCAGTCCATGCAGACCTTGCGGCAGTCGCGGTCCATGAGGTGGCCCTGGGTGTGGCCGATGACGACGCGGTTGAGGTCAACGCCCTCGGCCTCAAAGACCCGGAGCTGGCTCGTCTCGGCCCCCAGCTTCGTGCAGTGGGTGGTGACGTGGACGCCGGTGGCCTTCTGCGCCCGGGCGGCGGCGCGGAAGGTCTTCTCCTCCAGCTCGGTCATCTCGGGGGCACTGGTGCCGACCTTGATGGCCCCGGCGTGGACGCCGCTTTCGTGGACGCCTTCGAGGATCTCGCGGGTGCACAGCTCCGCCAGCTCGTCGGCCGTGGAGTCGATGACCACCGGCCAGATCCGGTCCTCCGGCCTCTTGACCCAGTAGGTGCCGACCTCCATCTCGCGGTAGAAGCCGGTGCAGAGGACGATGTGCACGTCGGCCGCCTGCGCCACCTCCACGTACAGGCTCGGCCAGGCCCGCCACGGCGCCGGCGTGACCTCCACGTAGCCGTGACAGCCCCAGTCGTGGCACTGCCTCAGCAGCGGCACCGCCTCGCGCAGCAGGTACTCGCGCCGCTGCTCGCTGGGCGGGCCCTCCGCGGTGATGAATCGGTCCTTGTCCCAGTCGTAAACGTCGCTGTGGAGGTGCTCGTGCATCAGCACCGCGCCCAGCGCCTCCGGTTCCACCTCGCCGCGAACGGTGACGACCTTCCCCTTTGCCAGTTGCACCATGCGTTCGCTCCTTTCGGACTCCGCGCCGGCCCGGATCGGCGCCGCGCGCGCCGGCCCGCCGGGTGATGCCCACGGCCGCTCAAGGTCCCTTCCGGCGCAGGGTGACCTTGCCTTCGCCTTCGGTCAGCAGCCGGCCGGCCTCGCTGCGCAGCAGCCGGATCTGCTCTTTCCCGCTGATTCTCGCGAAGAGGTTCCCCGGGATCCAGCCCTGATTGAGCTTGCTGGCTCCGCGGTCCCAGTAGATGCCGATGTCGTAGACCATCGCCCCGTCGCGGGTGGGGGGCTGGCGGTAGTGGTAATAGAGGACGTCGCCGTGCTCGGGGAAGACGGTGGAGTTCTCGTACGGCAGCTCCTCGCCGGGGGGGGGGACGAAGCACCACATTTCCGGGCCGCTCTCCCCGCCGTGGTGGAGGGTCTCGGTGAGGGGCTTGGCGATGGCGTTCCAGAAGTTCTCGCAGGTGATGGGGGCGTCCTCCTCCAGCAGGTCCGCCACGATCACCGCGCCGCTGCCTTCAAAGACGATCTCGAACTGCTTGGGCATCGTCGTCATCCTTTCGTGGCAGAACCTGCTCGCTAAAGCGAGCAGGCCGGCTGGGCCCGACCCGCCAGCATCAGCATCAGGGCGATCCCCGTACCGGTGACATGAAGCCCTGTCATCTCACCTTCCGTAGAATTGCGGGTTGGCCCAGGTGGCTATGAACGTCGAGTTATCGCCGCAGGAGTCCAGCCGAGTCACCAGCTTCAGCTCCTTCGCCCCCTCCAGGGCCTCGACGACCAGTAACCGGCCGGGCTCCATGCTCGTCATCATCCCGCTCTGGACGCGGACCTTCCCGTCCACCCAGATCTCGAAGTTCACCTGCCGCTCGTGCTGGCGGATCCTCGTCCGCATCACGTCCACGGGGATGCCCACGTAGGCGCTGAAGCCGGTGTAGTCAGTGCCATCCAGTTGGTAGACCGTCTCGTGGGTGGGCATGACCCAAAGGGCCCGGTCGAACCGCTTCCGGCCGAGGATCGGGTAGGCACCCCTATTCTCGTGCCCGAAGCGCGGCCTGCTCTCGCCCTTCGGCCGGCGGCCGTGGATCACGTAGTCGCCGACCATGAGGCTCTTGTGACGCTTGATGAGATTCTTGGGCGCCTTGGAGAGTTTGGTGACCCTTCCGAACGGAAGGATGCCGGGATGCTTGTACACCGGGATCACGAAGGTCTTGGCCTTGATCGTGTCGTTGATCCCGGCGCCGGGGCAGGCGAAGGTCAAGGAGAAGTCGTGCCTGGCGGCCTGTCGGTCCTTGGGCGTGGCGGAGAGCTTCACGAACACCGACTTGCCGGGCCCGAGCTTTCCGGAGGGCGGGGCGATCTTGACGTACGGCGCGGAGGTGGTCAGCTTCCACGGCTGCTCGCGGACGGTGTGGTTGGCGACGCGGAATTCCAGCGTCTCAGACTCACCCACCGTCACGTTGAAATTCGGGTGGCTGTAAAGCAGCTCCACCGGCTTGGTGACCTCGGCCTTGACCTGTATCTTGTGGGTCACGCCCGTGACCACGTCCGTTACGGCCAGCGTTCCCTCCACCTCGGCGCCCGCCTTCAGCGTCGCCCCGTCGAGGGTCACCAGGAGGCTTTCCTGCCCGGTGGTCTTGCCTTCGGTCTTGGCGGGGACGATCCACTTGTCGGGGCTGGAGGCCTTCCACGCCCGGGGCTGATTGGTCCAGTTTCGGATCTTCAGGGTCAGGTCCGTGCGGCCGAGGGCGGGCACCTTCCCGGCCAGTTCGCAGAAGTCCACGTCCAGCCCGATCTTGGCGCCGGCCTTCGCCGCCACGTCGTAGACGCGACGGGACCGCCGCTGCCAGCCCCAGGTGTTGATCGCCAGCGTCGAGTCGCGGAAGCGATTGCACAGGGCGCCGCGGAAGCGTTCGTACACGGCCTCTGCGGCCTCTTTGGCCAGCGGCGGGGGCAGCAGCTCCCGGTGCTGGGCCTGTTCGAGGAAGATCCTCTGCTCGGTGTCCTGGAGGCCCTCGATGAACGCCTCCAGTCGGGCGCTCGGCTCCACCCGGTTTTTCCCCCCCCAGGCGATCGTGAAGCACGGAATCCCCGCCGCGCACCAGTCTGCGCCGGTGTATCCGTCGTGCCAGGTCATGTCGAAGTAATCGAAGCCCATCCCGCCCATGCCGGTGTAGCCCAGGTGGTTTGCGCGGTCGACGAGAAGCCGGTAGGAGAAGGGCAGGTCGGTCCCGGCCGATTCCTGCCGGGGGGCCAGCGGGTTGTGGAATTTCTCCTTCGCGCCGAACTGGCGGAAGAGCCAGCCCCGTCGGCTGTCCTTGGCGTAGCCCTTGGCGTAGATCTCCGAGACGGCCTTGAAGACGGCGCGGTCGTGCCCGCCGCCGCCGGCGCCCCCGCGGTAGCTGTGCGTCCGGGCGGTCCAGTAGATGTCCGGGTACAGCTCCGTCAGCACGTGGATCAGGGCCGGGTCGTTTTCCGGGTCGCCGGCGTGGCCCCAGTACATGCTCTCGTAGAGGCCCTTCTCCTTCATGT
>CAZNSB010000048.1:0-8569 GCA_964575155.1 uncultured Planctomycetaceae bacterium
CCGCAACGGCGACGGCGTGATCGTGCCGGCCAACAGCTTTGTCGCTTCGGCCAATGCGGCGGTCCAGGCCGGAGGCCAGCCGGTGCTGGTGGACTGCGATCCGCAGACCTACCTGCTCGACCTCAACCAGGTCGAGGACGCCTTGAAGCGCGGCAAGGCCAGGTTCGTCATGCCCGTGCACTTGTACGGGAACCCCTGCCCCATGGGCGAGGTCATGGCCCTGGCCGAAAGGGCGGGCGCGAAGGTCATCGAGGACAACGCCCAGGCGATCGGCGCGGAGGTGGAAGGCCGGAAGACCGGCAGCTTCGGCGCGGCCGCCGGGGTGAGCTTCTACCCCTCGAAGAACCTGGGCGCCTTTGGGCAGGGGGGGATGGTTTTCACCAGCGACGAGGACGTCGCCGGCACAGTGGCCATGTACGTCGATCAGGGCCAGGGAAGCAAGAAGTACTACCACGACGTAGTCGGCTATAACGCCCGCCTGCACAGCATCCAGGCCTGCGTGCTGGGGATCCTGCTGGACAAACTCGACGGGTTCAACGCGGCCCGCCTTCAGGCGGCGGACGGGTACGCCGCCCGCCTGCCGGCCGACCGCCTTCAGAAACGCACGCCGAAGGCCAAGCCGGTGTATCACTTGCTTGAGTACCGTTGCGACGACCCGGCCCAGCGGGACCGGCTGGCGCAGGCCTTCCAGGCCGAGGGGATCGGCTTCGGCCTGCACTATCCGGTGCCGATTCACAAGCAGAAAGCGTACGCAACGTATAACGACCTGTCCTTGCCGGTGACGGAGCGGCTGGCGCAGACATTGATCTCACTGCCGATGCATCCGCACTTGACGGAAGACGAGGTCAGCCGTGTGTGTGATGTGATTGCCCGCAGTGCCTAGCGGACGCGTCATCTGCGGCCCGTTGATCGCGGCTGCTATCCACCGTGTGGCCCCTGGGCGGGAGTCGATCCGCTATGAGAGTCTGCCTCGTCTCCGCCTCCTTCAAGATCGGCTGGGGATACCAGGAGAACAACTGGGCGACCCAGTTGACCCGGATGGGGCACACCGTGCGGGTGTTGCGTGCGGCCGCAGAGAGCGGGCCGCCGCGGCAGGTGGACGGCCGCTACGGCGCGTACGAGGTGCAGCCCGTCCGAGCGCGGGTGCGTTCCAGGGGCATTTACATCACCCGCGGGGACGCCGCGGCAATCCGCCAGTCCGACCCGGAGCTGGTCCTGTGGTTCAATCCATCGGCGTTCTTCGGCAGCGCCCTGGTCCGCCAGCCGGACCTTGCGGACGTCCCCGTCGTCAGCTTCTTTTCCGAGAGTCTGCACCTCCACGAGTATGACTGGAGGAAGCGCGGCATCAGCCTGAAGCAGCGGCTGCATGCGGTCGGGTACCGTTGGCTGCGGGGGCGGACAGTGCGGCGCGGCTGCCGACGGAGCATGCTGATCGTGGGCACCACCCCGACCTCCGCGGACATCCTGCTGGGGCTGTTCCGGCCGGCCGAGCGCGAGGGGATTGCGCCGAAGATGGTCACCGTCCCGCTCGGGTACGATCCGGACGCGTATATCTATGATCCGGCCCTGCGGCGGCAAGTGCGGTCGGAGCTGGGAGTGGAGGCCGACGAGGTGCTGGTGATCATGTCCACGCGTTTCCGGCCCGGGCGCAAGAGCCGGATCATCGAGGCGCTGGTTTCCGCCCTCCAGCAGGCCCTTGGGCGAGGTCCACGGCTGAAGGCACTTGTGGTCGGGCTGAGGGACAACGCCATGTCGCGAGGCGTGCGCGACCGACTGGCGCACGACCCGTCGGCGGATCGTTTCCTCTGTCACGAGTTCGCCGATCAGAAGCGCCTGAACGCCTTGTTCAATGCCTCCGACATCGCCGTATTCGGCAGCGCGAGCATCTCCTGCCAGGCGGCCCTGGGCACGGGGCTGGTCATGGGCGCCGCCGACGAGCAGGGCACGACCAACTTTCTGGTCAAGAGGGCGGACCAGGGGTTCTTCTACCCGCCGCGGGACGACGAAGCCATGGCCGAGCAGCTCCTGGCCGCTGCGGCCTGCCTGGCCGAGCGCACCGGCTCGACCCGCCAGGCGCACCGCAGGGAACTGGCCGAGGCCAGCCGGTGGCTGGGCTATGACCAACTGGTGCAGCAGGTCCTCGATGCCGCGAAGACGAGAAGCTCAGGTGCGGCAGCGGCCCCCGAGGAGCCCAGGCCCCGGTGAAGGCCGGCGCCAAGGAGGGTGCCGCCGGGCCCTGCGGGTCGTCGCCGGCGGTCGGCGCGACGCTGTGCCCCGCGTGGCCCGGCAGGGGCCTCGGAGCCCTCAGCGAACCCCCGAGCCGACATGGATGGGCCCATGATCATATTCTTTGTGAATCCCTGGCGGGGCATCATTGGACCCAATGTCGGGATGGGCCAGTTGGTGCGGGCGGCGCTGGCGCGCGGCCACAAGGTGCACCTGGCAACGCCTTGGCGGGACGAGTTCGTCGAGCAGCTCATCGGGCAGGGGGCAGTCTGCCACCTGGTGCCGGAAATGGAGGCCATGCCGCGGACGCGCTGCCCGCTGGCGCTGGTTCGGCACGGCTTCCGCGCGCGGCGCGTGGCCCGGCGTGTGGGCCAGCTGGCGCGCGACGCCGGGGCCGACGTCATCGCCATCAACAGCGAGAACATGCTGTGCATGCCGGCTGCCGGCAAGGCGGCCGGCTGCCCGGTGGCCGTCTTCGTCCGCGGGCTGCGCTTCGGGGAGCTGGGCACGGCGGGGAAGGTCTATTTCGCCGTCCAGAAGCGGCGGGTCGACCGCTACGTCGCCGTGTCGGAGGCGGGGGCGGAGCTGCTGAAGTCGATGGGCGTGCCCCCAGGCAAGATCGCCGTCATCCCCAACGGTGTGGACACCGGGCGGTACACACCACGCCCGCGGCCGGAGGCCCTGGCGGCCGAGCTGGGCATCGCCCCGGACGAGCTGGTCCTCGGCGCCGTCACCCACCTGACGCCGCGCAAGGGCGCGCACCATCTGGTCGAGGCCCTTGGCCGGGTGTCCCGGGAAGCGCCGGCCTTCAAGTGCATCATCCTGGGGCAGACCCTGACGCCGCAGGATGAGCCCTACGCCGAATCGATCCGGCGCCGGATCGCCGAGCTGGGCCTGGCCGGACGGGTGATCCTGCCCGGCTACCGGACGGACGTGCCGGACCTGCTGAACCTCTTCGACGTGATGGTGCACCCCTCGCAGACGGAGAACTGCCCGCGGAGCGTGATCGAGGCCCAGTCGTCGGGCACGCCGGTGGTGGGCTTCCGCGTCGGGGGCATGCCGGAGGTGGTCAGCGATGGCGTCGGCGGGATTCTCATCGATCCCTTCGACACCGACGCCATGGCAGAGGCGGTCCTCCGGCTGCTGCGGGAGCCTTCCGAGCGGCAGCGGCTGGGCGCCGGCGGGCGGGAGAACGTTCTGCGCCGTTTCGACCTGTCGGTCAGCCTGGACAGGACACTGGAGTTGCTGACGGGTCTGGCGGGGGTTCAACGACGCGGCGACGGATCAACCACGGACGAGGCGGCGCCGCGGGAAGACCTGCGAGCTTGAAGAGACGCCTGAGGAAAACCTGCACTCTCATCGTGAAGCTGTTGGTCACGGGCGTGCCGATCTGGTGGGTGCTGTCGTCTGTGCACTGGAACGACTGCGCCGTCGGGCTCGACGGCCAGACCGTCCGCGTGCTCCGGCAGGAGCCCGAGCGGCTGCAGGTGCTCGTCGACGGCGAGCCCCGGTGGCGCCCGATGGCGGAGTTCGCCGAAACCGAGGGGCAGGTCGTCAACCCCGGCGTGGCCAGCGCGGTCGGCGCCATGCGCGTGTCGTGGTACGTCCTGGCGGCGATCATGTTCGCGACGAACCTGGTGCTGATGGGCGTGCGGTGGTGGCGGCTGGTGCGCTTCCAGCGGATCGAGGCGTCGCTCGCCCAGACGCTGCGGCTGATGTTCATCGGGCATTTTTTCAACTTCTGCCTGCCGGGGTCGACCGGCGGCGACGTGCTGCGGGCGTACCTGCTGACCAGGCGGACCGACCGGCGGACGGTGGCGGTGACGACGGTGTTCCTGGATCGGTTCCTGGGGCTGACCGGACTGGCGCTGCTGGCGCTGATCATGAGCGGGCTGGCGTGGCGGCACCCGCGGGCGGCGGGGGTGGCCAGGGCGGTGGGCATCGTCGCGCTGGCGCTGCTGTCTGCCTGTCTGGTGATGTTCAGCCGGCGGATGGGCCGGCTGCTCCGTCTGGACTGGATCGCCTCGAAGCTGCCGCGCAAGGACAACATCGAGGTCGCCCGCGAGGCGCTCTACGAGCTGCCGACGTGGCCAGGGACCGTGACGGTCGTCAGCGCCCTGACGTTGCTGATCCACCTGGCGCTGGTGATGGGGGTGGTGTGCCTGAGCCGCTCGCTGGGGCTGGCGGTGCCGGTGCAGGCGTTCCTGCTGTTCGTTCCGGTGATCTACATCCTGGCGGCGGTGCCGGTCAGCATCGGCGGGTTGGGCGTGGTCGAGGGCATGTACGTGCTGTTTTTCGGCCCGTGGGCCGAGGCCGGGGCGTCGGCGGTGCTGGCGCTGGCGTTGCTGGCGCGGATCACGCCCATGCTGCTGTCGGTGCCGGGGTTCGTCTTCTGGCTCGCCGGCCGGGGCGGCGGCGACCTGAAGTGCGCGGCGGGGGCATCCGATACAATGGGGAGGAACTCCGGCCCTCCGGCGCCGGCGAGCGGACGCCGGCGGGGCGGCAGTTGATGAGGCCGGCAATGTCCCAGCAAGCCAAGAGGTACAGCATCAGCGTCTTCTTCCCCTGCTACAACGAGGAAGGCAACATCGAGCGGGTGACCGGCGAGGCGCTGGCGTACCTGCCCACCATCAGCGACGACTTCGAGATCATCCTCGTTGACGACGGCAGCGCCGACCGCACCGGGGAGATCGCCGACCGGCTGGCGGCAAACCACCCGACCGTCCGGGCCGTCCATCACGACGCCAACAAGGGCTACGGCTCGGCCTTGCGGACCGGCTTCGCCGCGGCGACCAAAGAGCTCGTCTTCTATACTGACGGCGACGGCCAATTCGATATCGCGGAGATGGACCTGCTGTTGCCGCTGATCGAAGACTACGACATCGTCAGCGGCTACCGGCAGAACCGGCAGGACAACGCGATCCGCCGGCTGAACGCGTTTTGCTGGGGCACGCTGGTCAAGACGCTGCTGGGGTTCCGCTGCCGCGACGTGGACTCGGCCTTTAAGCTCTACCGCCGGGAGATCTTCGACCACATCGAGCTGGGCTCGACCGGTGCGCTGATCGACGCGGAGGTCCTCAGCCGGGCCGCTCGGGCAGGATACTCGCTGACGGAGGTCCCCGTCCATCACAGGCCGCGCATCGCCGGCGAGCAGACCGGCAGCAAGATCAGGGTGATCCTCCGGGCCTTCAGGGAGCTGCTGAAGCTCCGCAAGTCGATCCGCGCCACGCCGCGGGCGAAGTAGGGCCGCGAGGCGTCCCCTACGGCGTGGCCGCCGGCTGGGTGGCCGGCCCGGCTCCGGGGCGCCTGAACTTCATCATGTGGATGACGGGGCGGTCTTCGTTGGGCCAGGGAAACGACCGGTCGAGCCGGTAGTGCTTCTCCACCGCCGCCGGCACTTCGCGCAGGACGCGCGAGCCGTCGAGGTAAGCCGTGAGCGGCCGGACGTCGACGTACAGCCAGAGTTCGGCGTACGGCAGCTTGGCGAGGAACGCATCGTCGAACGGCACCCATTCGCGGCGGGTGCCGCGGGCAAAATCGATCGGCGGCTGGGGGAAGCAGCGGGCCAGCGGCTGTCCCTTCTTGTAGTGCAGCGTGCCGAAGAAGGCGTCGCGCGGGTATTCCAGGATCATGCTCCGGGCGACGCTGGGGTAGGTGAACATCGCGAAGGGCTGCCGGGCATGGGCGGCGAGGGTTTCCGAGGCGAAGGGGGGATAGTGGCTGGCGAAGCGATGGACGTACATGGCCGAGCCCATCACCCCCATGACCACCAGCACCCCCAGGGCCGCCGCCCGGAGGGCCGACCGCTTCAGCGCCCACACCCCACACATCAGCACCAGCGCGAACATCGGCCACATGAAGCTGGCGTACCTGCTGGAGGCGAGGGGGCGGAGAAAATTCACAAGCACCACGAACCCGAGCGGCAGGATCAGCATGGTTAGGATGAGACCACGGCGGGCCTTCAGGTTTCGCCAGATGTGCGCCAGGCCCGGGGGGACCAGGGCCAGCAGCAGGATCGCCAGCGGGGCGGCGGTGGCGATCAGGAGCAGCTTGCTCTTCTCGGGGCGGGCGACGGAGTTGCCGTAGACGAAGTAGTACGGCCAGCCGAGGACGTGATACATGCGGCGGGCACCGTGGGTGACGCGGCCGGAAGCCTGCAGGCCTATCTGCTTGTACATGAACAGGAAGGAGGGGATCAGCAGGACCATGATGACAACGTGGATCGCGACGATGCGCCCGATCTCGCGGGGGTCTTTCCGGGACACCCACAGCCACCAGCAGCCCAGGCCGGCGATGTAGAAGACGCTGGTGTAGTGGTAGTTGAAGGCGACCAGGACGGTCAGGGCGTACAGCACCAGCCAGCCCGGCTTGCGGCGCTCGCGCCAGTTCAGCACGGCCAGCAGCATCAGCGGCAGCGCGAGCGACTGCATGGCGTACGGCCGGGTCTGGAGGGAAAGCATGAGCATCATGGGATTGACGGCCATCAGCAGGCCCACGCCGAGCCAGATGAGAGCTACGGGGGCGAGCTTCCGCACGAGGACCATGACCGTCAGCACCGCCAGCGAGCCGAGGATGGCGTTGATGATGCGGGCGAGGAGGATGCTGTCGCCGAAGAGCTTGGCGAGAGCGGCAAGGGTCAGGTGGTAGCCCTGGGCGTGAGAGATGTCGAATGCCCGGCCGCTGAGCAGGTCGGCCAAGCCGCAGCGGACGACGTTGAAGGTATGAGCCTCGTCGCTGTTGAGCTGGATCAGCGGCGCCGCGCCCAGGCGGATCGCCAGGGCCGCCGCGATGATCGCCAGCATGCAGAGCTTCTGGCCGGCGGTGACGGCGGGGGCCTCCGGGAGGCAAACGGACGGGGCATCGGCGGCGGCGGCGCCGGGGGCATCTGAACTCATGCGCTCTCTCCAGTCTCCGGGTACCGGTTAGGCGCTGCGGTGCGGCCGCGCGCCTTCACAAATATCGTCAAGAACCGCCGGAGGGTTCAGGTTTTCGGCGGGCCCGCGCGGGCCGGGGCGAGGACCTCGCCCACGGCCCGGAGTATGCGCTCGCGGCGGCGGCGGGTCAGCTCGGCGTAGCACGGCAGGATCAGCAGCCGCTCGAGGGCGTCGGCGAGGCGCGGGCACTGGCCGGCCTGACAGCCGAAGCGGGCGGCGGTGCGGAGGCACTCGGGCCAGAGGATGAAGGCGTCGACGCCGCGGGCGTGGAAGGCGTCCAGAGCGGCTTCCCGGTCGGCGTGGCTGGGAAGCAGCACGGGGGCGAGATAGGCGTTCCAGTCGTCGCCGATCTCGGCGAAGCGCCCCAGGGGCATCCGGCCGGGAAGCGCGTCGGCAAGCTGCCGCGCCCAGGCGCGGCGGCGGGTGAGCCTCGCCTGCATGCGGTCGAGCCCGATGCGGGTCAGGGCCTCATCCAGCCCGGCCATCAGCTCGACGTCCACGTGAGCGCCCAGGGCGCCGTCGCGACGCAGCTTCACCAGGCCGGAGGCGGTCATCAGGCCGTACCAGGGGCGGCGGTACAGCGTGGCCGTTGCGATGCGCTTCAGCGCGCCGGCGACACCGGCCCGGGCGGTGGGGGCCCCGGCGAGCAGGTCGCGGGCCCGCGCGGCGACGGCCGGGTCGTTGGCTGCCAGCAGCCCGCCGCCGCCGGCGGAGACGGGCTTGTGGTAGTTGAAACTGAAGATCGACGCGACCCCCTCCAGGCCGACGGACCGGCCCCCGCGGCGGGTGCCGAGGGCCTGGGCGCAGTCCTCGATGACGGGCCGGCCCCCGAGGATGTCGCCGACGGCGGGGACGTCGCCGGGGAAGCCGAAGGTGTGGACTACCACGGCCGCGGCCATTTCGTCCCGGTGCCGGCCGAGCGAGTCGAAGTCGTAGCCGAAGGTGTCGGGGGCGAGGTCGACGAAGACGCACCGCAGCCCGGCGGCGGCGACGGCCTCGAAGACCGTCACGCAGGCGTAGACCGGCACGCCCACGCCGCTGCCTTCGGGCAGGTCCAGGGCAGCCAGGGCAACGGTCAGGGCGGCGGTGCCGCCATTGAGGGCGAAGACGTTCTCGCCCGGGGTGCCATCGATCCCCGCCTCGGCCAGCCCTGCCGCCAGCGACGCCCGCGGCCGGAGGGCGGCGGCGCAGACGTCCCGCAGCCCGATCTGGGGATCGTAGCGGGGTATCATCTGCCAAGGCAGCGGCATGCCGGGTTTCCTGTCGAAGCGGCGGCAGCGCGGCGGCGGTTCACGTGGCGCTGGCGCCGGTCAGCAGCCGTTCGGCGCGGCCGGTGCAGACCTTGCGATCGTAGACGCTGAGCAAGAATTCGCGGCCCTTTTTGCCGAGGGCCTCGGTCTTGTCGGGGT
>CAZNSB010000048.1:8579-16987 GCA_964575155.1 uncultured Planctomycetaceae bacterium
GCGGATGGCGTCGGCGAGGGCCTGGGCGTCCTGCGGCGGGCAGACGATGCCGAAGCCGTTCTCGTTGATCATCCTGGCGGTGGGGCTGTCGTCGGCGACGCTGGCGATGACGGCCCGCCCGGCGGCGATGTAGCCGTGCATCTTCGACGGGATGGAGCTCTCGCCGGTCTCCGGCAGCAGCGCCACCAGCCCGACGTGCCCGGTGGACTGCACCTCGGGCAGGACCTCGGCCGGCTGGAAGGGCAGGAACCGGACGCTCTTGAGGCCGAGCTCCCGGGTGCGGGCGACGAGGTCCTTCTTCAGCGGCCCCTCGCCGACGAAGAGGAAGAGGATGTCCTCGCGGTCGGCCAGCAGCCTGGCGGCGTCGATGATGACGGTGGCGCCGCTGATGTAACCGATGGTGCCGGCGTGGAGGACGATGAACTTGTCCATGGGCACGCCGTGGGTGCGGCGCCAGGGGTTGTCGCGCTCGGTGGGGTAGATCTTGGCGCCGTCGACCCAGAGCAGCAGAACCACCACCTTGTCGGGGTCGATGCCTCGGGCGATGATGTTCTCCCGCATGGTCTCCGTGAGGGTGCCCACGACGTCAGCTTGCTTACAGATGAACCTATCCCACGCCAGCAGCAGGTTGTAGGTCAGCCCCTCCTTGAGCACCCCTGCGTTGCGGGCGCTCTCCGGATGCAGGTCCTGGATCCAGTAGATGAGTCTGGCGCGCCTCAGCTTCGCCAGCAGCAGAGACGCCATGTGCCCGAACACGGGCGTGGAGTCGGACAGGATGGCGTCGACCTTGCCGATCGAGAGCCCGTTGAGGAAGGTGCTGACGGCGAAGGTGAAGTAATACCACATCTTCCAGAACATCCCGAACCTGGGATGGAACGAGTGGATGCATCGCACCAGGCGGAATCCCCCGGGGGCCGTCTGGCGGTCTCGGAAACGGGCCCGCCAGCCCTTGTACAGCGGCCCGTCGGGGTGGCTGGGCCAGCCCGTAAGCACCGTGACGCGATGCCCGGCCTTGGCCAGGTCTTCGGCGAGTTCGCGGGTGTTGACGCCGGAGGGCGCGTGCTCCGGCGGATACACCGGGGAAATGAGTAGGATGTTCATCTCTGGCGTCGGCGGGCATCAGCCCTTGCCGTGTTCCTTGGTGTACTCGTCATAGATCCACGCGTAGGTCTTGGCCATGCCGTCGCGGAGGCAAATGCGAGGGGCCCATTTCAGCAGCTCCAGGATGCCGGTGCCGGCGACCGCGATCAACTCGTCAGACATCACTTGCCCTTCTGCGATGCCGCCCGCCTCAGCCCCCATAACCTTCTATTCATCGTCCAGGTCGGTCGGGTGCATCAAAGACCCGATGGCCCTCTGCCCAGGCCGCTCCCCTACCCGGAACTCGCCATTATAGCCGGACCTGCGGGGCACACCACCGATATCTGGCGCGGGTGCCGGCCCGCCCGCGGCAGGGTCAGCGGACCTCCTCCGCCCAGGCGAGGACGTCCTTCTCGCGTTCGGAGAGGACCTGCGACATGCCGCCGATCTTGCTGAGGACCGAGTACTGGGGCAGCGCGCGGGAGATCTTCGTCCACAGCCAGGCCGTCGCACGGCTGTTGAGCAGCGGGGAAAGCAGCGGGTGCAAAGCAAAGACCCTCCGGAACGGCACGGCCTCAAAGCCCATGCGCGTATTGTACTTGTAGATGAGCCTCGGGTCCGTGTTGGGATTGATGGAGCTCAGTCCCGTCAGCACCTGCCGGCGCTTCTCGTTGACCAAGAGGCTGACCAGGGCTTCGTATCGCAGCGCGTTGGAGGCGTAGAGGGCCATGGCCGCATCGCGTGAGGGCGAGGCCTCAAAGAGCGCCCACTCGTCGATCTTCATCAGCACGAGCCAGGAAATCAGGTCGTTCCCCAGCCAGGAGCCCCAGACCTCATAGAAAGGGGTGCCGCGGCGCAGGCTGACGAACTGCTCGAAGTTCTCTGGCGGCGGGTCCTTGTAGCCGTGGCGCCGGTCGGTCTCCGCGAGGGCCGCATAGCCGCTCGCGGCCAGCTCGCCCCAGGTGCAGCGCCGGATGACCGTCTTTCGCAGTCCGCGCCGGATGGCCTTGCGGCCGTTCTTGCTGAGCTTGTCCATGTGGTATTGGCTGTCGCGGCAAAGGTAGAGAAAGGAGTTGGGGGGGCGCCGGTCGGTGCCGTCGAGGAGATAGGTGACGACCCAGGTACCGGACGTTCGCAGAAGCTGTCGCGTCCAGGCGCGGTCCACCGGCGCGGTGCAAGTCATGGGCAGCCGCGTCAGCTCAGCGCGCGCGCCCGGCGCCCAGAGCTGTCTGCCCTCGTGGGTGAGAGCGCACGTCCGCCCGGTCTGCTCGATGTGCCAGGCAAGATCCGTCAGCTTTCCGCCTGGGGCCGGTGCGACGTCCGGCGTTGGCATAGCGAAGTCCGTCCCTGCGAGCAGCAGGGCCGCATCGGTCCGTCTGCGGACTCCTACGGCCCCGGCCGCCGGCAATAAATGGAGCCACCCCCAGGGGTCACACCTGGATCTCGACCAAACGTTGGCCGCGCTCTCACTTGAGCTAGGGTGGCGCTGCACCCGAGGCTTTATTGTAGCACAACACCTACGTCCACTTCCATTATCGGCAGGAACGCGGGCGCCATTCGGCATTTCCGCCGGGACTTCGTGCGTTCCGACGGGGAGGCGATCCCGGCCTCAGCCCCATCACCTCGGGCAACGCCCCGCGCTTCCGGGGCAGCAGTCCGTCGCAGAGGCCCTTCATCGGCCGGCGCTGGGCGAGGTTCTTGTCCGTTTGTTGGCGGGAGTGACGGGCGTGCTTTGGAGGAGCTGGTGCCGGTCGCCGGCTCCCGCCACTGGCCGAAACCGGCGTGTCCGAAAACGTCAGTGTTCGCTGCTTGCTCGCCCAATCGAGCTGGCAGGAGTTCCGGCCATGGTGGCACGCCGGGGCCCGGAGAGGTCCCCCGGCTGACCGCGCACATTTCCGTGGCAAAGGCGCGCGTCACTGCCGATAATGGCCGCATCATGAGCAAACAGGCCGAAGGCATGCCCAAGACGGCGCTGGTCACGGGCATTACGGGCCAGGACGGCAGCTACCTGGCAGAGCTGCTCCTGCAGAACGGGTACGTGGTGCACGGGGTGGTCCGGCGAAGCAGCTCGTTTTCCACCGCCCGCATCGAGCATCTCTATCGCGACCCGCATGACCCGGAGGCCCGGCTGTTCCTGCACTACGGCGACCTGACCGACGGGGCTGGCCTGCGCCAGGTGCTGACGGCCTGCCGCCCTCAGGAGGTGTACAATCTCGCCGCCCAGTCGCACGTTCGCGTGAGCTTCGATCAGCCGGTCTACACCGTCCAGACCGATGCCTTGGGCACACTCCGGCTGTTGGAGGCCATCCGCGACCTGGGAATCCCGACGAAGTTCTATCAGGCATCCTCCAGCGAGATGTTCGGCAAGGTCTCCGAGGTCCCGCAAACGGAGAAGACGCCATTTCACCCGCGCAGCCCGTACGCCTGCGCCAAGGTGTTCAGCTACTGGCAGACCCTGAATTACCGGGAAGCGTACGGGATGTTCTGCTGCAACGGTATCCTGTTTAACCATGAGAGCCCCCGGCGTGGCGAAACCTTCGTCACGCGCAAGGTCACCCGCGCCGCCACCCGGATCAAGGAGGGGCTCCAGGAGAAGCTGTTCCTGGGCAACCTGGACGCCAAGCGCGACTGGGGCTTCGCGGGCGATCACGTCGAGGCCATGTGGCGGATGCTCCAGCAAGACCAGCCCGACGACTACGTGATCGCCACCGGCCAGACGCATTCGGTGCGGGAGTTCGTCGAGATGGCCTTCTCGCAACTGGGCCTGGACTGGCAGGATCACGTCGAGATTGACCCGCGGTACTTCCGGCCGGCGGAGGTGGATTTGCTGCAGGGCGACGCAACGAAGGCCCGCGAGCAGCTCGGCTGGCAGCCGCGCGTCACGTTCGAGGAACTGGCGAGGATGATGGTCGAGCACGACTGGCAACTGGCCAAGGAAGAACGGATCCTGCGCGACCACCGCTCGGGACTTCGGTGAGCATGAGCCTCGGTCTGGCTAGAGAACGCATCGTGGTAACGGGCGGGGACGGCTTCCTGGGCCGGCACCTCCAGGGGCAGCTTCATCACGCCGGAGCCGAGAACCTGCTCATCCCGCTCATTGAAAACTACGACCTGACCCGAGAGGCCGACGTCCAGCGAATGTATGAGACCCTGAGGCCGACCGTCGTGATCCACCTGGCGGCCGAGGTGGGGGGCATCGGCGCCAACCGCGAGAATCCCGGGCGGTTCTTCTACGCCAACATGGCCATGGGCCTGCACCTGATCGAGCATGCGCGCCGGGCAGGGCTGACCAAGTTCGTCCAGGTCGGCACGATCTGCGCCTATCCCAAGTTCACCCCGGTGCCGTTTCGTGAGGAGGACCTGTGGACCGGCTACCCCGAGGAGACGAACGCCCCTTACGGCATCGCCAAGAAGGCACTGCTGGTGATGCTTCAGGCGTACCGTCAGCAGTACGGCTTGAACGGTATCTACCTGCTCCCGGTAAACCTGTACGGACCCGGAGACAACTTCGACCCCCGATCCAGCCACGTGATCCCGGCGCTCATCCGCAAGTTCGTGGACGCCAAGGAACAGTGCAAGCCCACTGTGGAAGTCTGGGGGACCGGCTCAGCCAGCCGGGAGTTCCTCTACGTCGAGGATGCCGCGCGCGGCCTTGTCCTCGCCACGCAGCGCTACGACGCGCCGGACCCCGTCAATCTGGGCGCAGGATTCGAGATCACCATCAAGGATCTCGCCGAGCTGATCCGACGGACCGTCGGTTACGAAGGGGACATCGTCTGGGACACCTCCAAGCCCGACGGCCAACCCCGACGCCGCCTGGATACCACGCGCGCCCTTGAGCGGTTCGGCTTCTCCGCCCAGATGGATTTCGAGGAAGGACTCCGGCGAACCATCGACTGGTGGCGTGAGAGCAGGCGGGATTGACGCGGATCACCGCTCGCCCTCTGCCGCCGAGACCTCCGGCGGCCCGATCTGTTTGATGAACTCCACGCTTCGCCTTGCGGTGGCCTCGTCGGCGCGGGGGTGAGTGGGCAGGTTGACCACCTCGCCAGAGGCCTTCTCCGCCTCCGGGCACATCCCGTCCTGGTAACCGTACAAGCGCATCGGCGTCTCTATCGGGTGCAGGGGGCACTCGAAGCAGGTGACCAGTACGACGCGGGCCCGAACGTCCCGCAAAGTCTGCCCTTGTATCTCGACCCCAACGCCAGGCAGCAGTCCTCGATCACCGGCACGCCGTGGGGGGCGGCGACTGCCATGATCCCGTCCATCGGGCAGGGGTACCCGTAGGTGTGCTGGGCGACGATGACCTTCGTGCTCTCGGTGACCCGCTCGGCGAGCAGGCCCACGTCCATGTTGTAGGTGACCGGCTCGATGTCGACGTACACCGGGCGGGCGCCGAGGTACTTGATCGGGTTGACGTCCATCACGCAGGTGTACCCCGGCAGGACCACCTCGTCGCCCTCGCCGACGCCCAGGGCCTTGAGGATGGCGTACATGGCGACCCGTCCCTTCCAGAAGGCAAACGCCGAATGCACGCCCAGCCAGCCGGCGAAGGCGTCCTCGAATCGGCGAACCGCGCTGCTGGTCATCTCGCGAGCCATCTTTTCGTCATTGCCGGGGGGCGCGATCGAGCCCGCATCTCCACCGGCAACCCGGCGGCGCTTTCCCAGTTAACCTGGCCTGCCCCTCGACGGTCTTATCGACTTCCGCGGTCGGGCGGTTTATGGCAAATCGGTCGGCCGGGAGATACCCGCCCAGCCGGCCCGGGGCTGCTTCATCGGCCTGCGGCCAGGGCCCCCGTCAGCGCCTGCCTGACCCGCCCGACCTGCTGTTCGGTCAGGTTTGCCGAGAAAGGCAGGGCGATCGTCCGGGCGGCGACGCGCTCGGTGAGGGGAAAGTCGCCGGCGCGGGTGCCCATGGTTTCCATGATGTACGGCTGGGTGTGAATGGGCAGGAAGTAGGGCGCGCAGCCGATGCCTCTCTCCTCCAGTCGCGCCAGGATCGCGTCGCGCTGATCCTGCGTGAACTCATCGGCCAGTCGGATGACGTACACGAACCAGCTTGCCTTTTCCGGTTCGGCCATGGGCGGCAGGCGGACTGCCTCGATGTCCGCCAGGGCCGCATGGTAGAGTCCGGCGGCCCGGCGGCGCTTTTCCAGGAGTTCGTCCAGCCGGCGCATCTGCGCCTCGCCCAGGGCGGCGGTCATCTCGCTCATGCGGTAGTTGTACCCGAGGCGGGCGTGGCTGAGCCACTGGCCGGTGTCGCGCCCCTGGTTGCGCATCGACCGGCACAGGTCGGCGACGCGGTCGTCGTCGGTGACGATCATCCCGCCCTCGCCGGTGGTGATCTGCTTGTTGGGATAGAAGGCGAAGACCCCGCACTGCCCGAAGTTCCCGGCCGCCCGGCCGCCCAACATGCCCCCGAGCGCCTCGCAGCAGTCCTCGATGAGCAGCAGGCCGTGCTTCTCGGCGATGCGCTCGTACTGGCGAAAATGCGCCATGTTGCCGAAGACCTCCACCGGCAGCAGCGCCTTCGTCCGCGGGCCGATGGCCGCCTCGATGGCGGCGGGGTCCATGTTGTAGCTGTCCGGGTCGATCTCGACGAACACGGGCTTGGCCCGCTCGAACAGGATGCAGTTGGTCGTGGCCACGAAGCTGAACGAGGTGGTGATCACCTCGTCGGCTTCGGCGATTCCCAGCGCCCGCACGCACAAGTGGAGCCCGCTGGTGCCGGAGTTGACCCCGATCCCGTGCTTCCTGCCGGCCCGGGCGGCGACGGCGGCCTCGAAGGCCTCCAGCCGCGGGCCGATGCTCAATCGGCTCGTTCCCAAGACCGACATCACGGCGTCGCGCTCGCGGCCGGTAATCCCGGGTGCCGAAAGCGGAATGGCGTCCTCCGGGTTTCCCACATCAGGCCCGCCTCTCGAAGGAGTTCGATCCCGGATCGCCGCTTGGCAACATCGGTGAGCGCCTGGAACCGAGCGTTTGAAACCGTCCTCCACACGTGGAGGTGTCCCGTCCCAGTGTCTCGCCCGGGACTCCGGATGCAAGCGTATTCTACGCCGGCGGGCAGGATTCCTTTGACTCTTGCGCGGGCGCCTCGTAGATTCCGTACGACACGACGAATCTCGGCATCGAGCGGGTCGGGGACGCGGGGCAAGAAGGTCGACACGTAATGCCGGAACTGCTCGCCAGCCTGTTGCTGCCGCCGAAATATGGCCCGGTCGAAGTGCTCAAGCCGTATGTCTGGGTCTTGGCCATCAGCTACATCGCCTCCTCCGTGGCCACGCCCCTGATCCGCCTCGTGGCGCGGCGATGGAACCTGGTGGACAAGCCGGACGGATTTCTGAAGCCCCACCGCCGCCCCATCGCTTACATGGGCGGCGTCGCGGTCTACGTCGGCTGGTTGGCCGGCATGACGATCCTCATGCCGAACGCCGAGGCCCGGCAGTGGATCCTCGGACTGGCGGTGGCGGGCGGGGTCGTCCTGGCGGTGGGGCTCGCCGACGACATTCTGAACGTGAGGCCGATCACGAAGCTGGTGGGGCAACTGGCGGCCGCGGCCGTGCTGTTGCTCTTCGGCGTCGGGCGGAATATCGCACTGGTCGCGGTCACGGCGCTTCGCGTGATCTGGCCCGACCTGGCATGGCCCCCGTGGCTGGTTGTGGCCCTTTCGGTGCCCACCACCCTGTTCCTCGTGATCGCCGCCTGCAACGCCACCAACCTTCTCGACGGACTCGACGGCCTGTGTTCGGGGGTCACGGGCATCATCTCCGTCATGTTCCTGATCCTGGCCACTCACCTGGCCATGTACGGCTACAGCGAGTCCGGCGACCCGGTGCGCATTGCCGCGGCGCTGGCGATGTTCGGGGCGGTTTGCGGGTTCCTGCCCTACAATCTTTCGCCGGCCACCATCTTCCTGGGCGACGCGGGCAGCATGCTGCTGGGGCTTTTCGCGGCGGCGATGATGCTGATGTTCGGGGAGCGGGGCATCGCCCGCTGGGTCCTGGGGTCGCTGATGATTTTCGGCCTGCCGATCCTGGACACGTTCCTGGCGCTGCTGCGCAGGCTCCGGCTGGGGCGTTCGATCTTCGCCGGGGATCGCAGCCATCTGTACGACCAGCTTGTGGACCGCGGCTTCACGGTCAGGCAGACGCTGGCGATCAGCTACGGGCTGTCGGTTTTCTATGGGGTGGCGGGGGTGGCGATGATCCTCATTCGGGCGCGCTACGGGCTGCCCATCTACGTCGTGATCGGGCTTGTCACGCTGTATTTCTGTTACCGTTGGGGGTTCTTCCAGACGCCGGCGGTGACGCCACGGGAACGGGC
>CAZNSB010000049.1:0-2238 GCA_964575155.1 uncultured Planctomycetaceae bacterium
AAGGCGCCATCGGCTCGCCGCCTGAGTTTTCTTGAGCTTTCGTAGCGTTGTAGTAATAAGGGCCTCGCACAAACTCATGGTCCTCTCGGCCGAGGACATGAAGAGCTCGTCGGAAAACGCCACATACGTCAGGCCGTACGTCTTCTGCAGGTACCTGATTTCCTCGACGATGGCTTCGTTGCTTCGCGGCCTGAATCCCTCGTCCATTCGATAGCAGAAGTTGCACCTGAACCTGCAGCCCCTTCCAGACAGGACCGGCAAGACGAAGTCCGTTCTTCGGCAGTGCGGCATGCGCAGCAGTCTGTAGTACGCAATGGGGAACTTGTGGTATGCAGGGAACGGAATGGAATCCACGTCCTCGATCAAAGGACGCCGGGGGTTGACAACGACTGTGTCCGACTCCCGGTAGGCAATTCCCCTGACCTCGGCCAGATCCTCGTGGTTGGAGAGGCCGTCCAGCAATTCCAGTATCGTTCGTTCGCCCTCGCCTACAACGATCGCGTCCGCTCCCGTTTTTTTCAAGAAGTATTCGGGCTCGGGCGAGGGCCCGTGTCCTCCCAATACGCAATACGGCCTCTGTTTCGAACGGTTGATCGCGTCGGATATGCTCAGGATCTTCTTGTACTGGTAGTATCCCGCGATGGCCCCGAGCCCGACCACATCGTATCTGTTGTGATCGAGGTATTCCGTAAGATGCCCGTCGGGCCAGTGATTCTGATCCTGATTGTAGATGTCGACATCGACACCGTGCTCTTCCAGGACCGCCGCTATGTACCCCAGCCCCTGCGGGAACCAGTGGATGTACGACTCGTTGTCATAAGCGACAAGCAGCACTCTCACGGCTTCGGGCCTCCCCGGAGGGGCGTGACACCCCTCCAGCTTGCCGGCCGGTCCAAACCGGCGCTATTCAGTCCGCTCCTCGTACCAGGCGTCCTCGTGCTTGCGGAACTCGAGCTTTTCCTTGACCTTCCGCCACCAGGGCTGGTGGTCGCGGTACCATTGGACGGTATCGGCCAGGCCCTCCGGCCAGGTCCAGGTTCGCTTCCAGCCGAGGGCCTCGGCCTTGGCGGGGTCGACGCTGTAGCGGTAGTCGTGCCCGGGCCGGTCAGGCACGAACTGGATCAGCGCCTTGGGCTTTCCCAGGGCCTCCAGGATGCCCGTGGCCACCTCCACGCCGTTGACCTCCATTCGGGCGCCGAGGTTATACGTCTCGCCCGCCCGCCCGTGGTGGAGCACCGCGTCGATGCCGGCGGCGTGGTCCTCGACGTGCATGTAGTCGCGGACGGCCTGGCCCTTGCCGTACACCGGCAGCGGCTTGTCGGCCAGGGCGTTGGTGACGAAAAGCGGAATGATCTTCTCGGGGTACTGGTAGGGCCCGTAGGTGTTGGAGCCCCGCGTGATCACCACGTCCAGCCCGTAGCTGATGCCGTAGCTGCCGACGAGGTGCTCGGCGGCGGCCTTGGTGGCGGCGTACGGGCTGCGGGGGCGGAGGACGTCGGACTCGACCGAGTGGGCGTCGGTGCCGGAAAGGTCGCCGTACACCTCGTCGGTGGAGACCTGGCAGAACCGCTTCACGCCCGCCTGGCGGGCGCCCTCCAGCAGCACCAGCGTGCCTTCCACGTTGGTGCGGACGAAGGGGGCGGAATCCACCAGGCTGCGGTCCACGTGGCTCTCGGCGGCGAAGTTGACGACGGCGTCGGCGCCGGCGAGGGCCCTGGTGACCTCGGCGGGATCGGCGATGTCACCTTGGAGGAAGGTGATCCGGCCCATGAGGTCGGCGAGGTTCTCGAGGTTGCCGGCGTAGGTCAGCGCGTCGAGGTTGACGATCTCGGCGTCCGGGTGTTCATCGAACAGCAGCCGGACGAAGTTACAGCCGATGAAGCCGCAGCCGCCCGTCACCAGAATCCTGCCGTTCACTTTCTACCATCTCTCTTGCGTTTCGGCGCCTTCTTCCCAGGGCGCTTCTCCGCCGCCTTTTGCGGCGCCTTCGTCGGTGCCTTCGTGGGCGCCTTCTTGCGCCGGGCGCCGGACGAAGGCACGGCCTCTTCCGCTGCTGCGGGCGCGTCAGTTTCCGCGACGGCTGCGCCCTCGCCGGCGGCCGCCTCCACGGCAGCCGCGCCGGTCGCTTCCGCCTCCTCGGCACTGACGCGCGCGACTGCGACCAGCGTCTCCCCCGGCTTCAGATTGATCAGGCGCACGCCCTGCGTCGCCCGACCGATGGGCCTGAACGTATCCACC
>CAZNSB010000049.1:2248-16924 GCA_964575155.1 uncultured Planctomycetaceae bacterium
GCGTAGGTGAGCTTGTCCAGCACGACCACCTCGCATTGGGGTTGCCGGCCCAGCACGTAGCGGACGTAGTTGGAGCCGATGAACCCCGCCCCGCCCGTGATCAGGACCCGCCGGAATTCAGCCACGGTCCGCCTCCCAAAGTCCCTTGCCGAAGTGATCCCACGGCAGCCGGCCCTCGTTGGGGTCGGCGGGATCGAACTGGCCGTTCATGGCGTACAACAGCAGGGCTCCGTCGGCGCCGGCCCGGTAGCCGTGGGCGACGCCGGAGGGGATGTACAGCACGGCCGGCTGCTCGCCGCTGAGGATCGCCCGCCGCCTGACCCCCGCCGTGGGCGAGCCCTCGCGCAGGTCCACCAGCCAGACCATCATCGCCCCCGCCACCACGCACCACAGTTCGTCCTGCACCGCCTTGGGGTGGAGGTGGAAGGCGTTGATCCTTCCCGGGGCCGCCTCGGCCAGGGAGATCTGGCGGACCTCGAAGTCCGCCGGCAGGTGCTCGACCACGCCGCCGCCCAGGCGGAGGTACTCCATGAACGAACCCTCCAGGGCGCGGTGTTTCTTGAGGGGCGTGGCGAAGACGCCGTGGATCTCAGGCTGGGGGGAATAGTCCTGAAAGGTCAGCGCCCTGGCGTGTTCGGAAGCGAGCTTGATCTTCATGCCTGTTCGCTCCATTGGGCCTTCAGTCCCTGCCACCGGGAGGTGTCCAGTGATATGTCATCGGGAAATTGGACCTTGGCCTGTTGTTTGGATGACGGGGCCACGTCGGGCTTGCGGCGTCTGGCCAACTCGTAGACGCTCTTCCGCTCGGTGGCGATGTGGAGGGTGTGGTGGGGGATTTCCCGGCAGCGGCGGATGGCCAGGGCGATCTGGGGGGCGATGACGTCGACGTAGTCCTGGCTGGTGTACACGTCGGTGAAGGCCGTCGGGTAAGGCCACTGGCGCGGGCGGAAGCTGGTGCGGATCACCAGGTGCGGCGGCGCCAGGCGGACCAGCGCCTCGGCCACCAGCTTGGTCAGGGAATAGTAGTTGCGCACCGGCCCCAGGGGGTCGTCCTCCCTGTACCCGCCGGTGCTGCCTTCGAAGACGTAGTCGGTGGAAATGTGGACCAGGAAGATTCCCCGCCGGACGGCCTGGGCGACGATGTTCCTGGTGCCCTCGACGTTAACGGCCCAGCAGGTGGCCCGGTCGTTCTCGGCCCCGGCCACGTCGGTGTAGGCGGCGGCGTGCACCAGCACGGTCGGGGCGTGCTCCTCGAGCCGGGCGGCGATCTGCTCCGGGCGGGTGATGTCCATCTCCGCTTCCAGCGGGGCGATGATCCCCGGCAGCAGCGCCAGCAGCTCGCCGCCCAGCCGGCCTTCGCCTCCCGTCAGCAGGATCGTTTCCTCGCCCGCGGTCATAGCTTGACCTGGCTGTAATCACCCAGAACGAGCTGGATGGTGTGCTTCCTGGCATCCAGCCCCGTGCCGTCCACGACGACCCCCTGCCCGATCACACTTGCGTCCATACGCTGCGGGAGGTGGTGCAGTTCGGCCTCGTTCAGCAGGATCGAATACTCGATCTCGCTGTGGATGACCTTTGCGGCCGGGCCGATGGACGTGTACGGACCCACGTACCCGTTCTCGATGACCGCCCCCGCCGCGATGTGCGCCGGGCCGCGGATCGTCGTCGAGCCGACCCGCGCCCCCTCCTCGATCACCACCGCCCCGTCGGCCCGGCTGTCGGTCAGCTCGCCGCGGACGTCCCGCCGGACCTGGCTGAGCACCAGCCGGTTGGCCTCCAGGAGGTCCTCCGGCTTGCCCGTGTCCTTCCACCAGCCGCGAACCTCGTGCGCCACCACCCTCCGCCCGCCCTCGATCAGCCCCTGGATGGCGTCGGTGATCTCGTATTCGCCGCGCCACGAGGGCTTCAGGCGGGCAATGACCTCGTGGATCCGCGGGTTGAAGACGTACACGCCCACCAGCGCCAGGTTGGAGGGCGGGTCCTTGGGCTTCTCCACGAGGCGGATGACCTTGCCGGATTTGTCCAGTTCGGCCACGCCGAACTGGGAGGGGTTCTTCACCGGCGTCAGCAGGACGATGCTGTCGGCGCCGCCGGCGGCGTATTCGGCCACCAGGTGCCGGATGCCGCCGGAGAGCAGGTTGTCGCCGAGGTACATCACGAAGGCGTCCTCGCCCAGGTACCCGGCGGCGGTCCTGACCGCATGGGCCAGGCCCAGCGGGGCGTCCTGCTCGATGAAGGTGAACTTCACGCCCCAGCGCCCCCCGTCGCCGAGGGCCTGGCGGATCTCCGCCCCCGTGTCCGGGCTGATGATCACGCCGATGTCGGTAATCCCCGCATCGACAAGGTCTTCCACCACGTAGAAAAGGTTGGGCTTGTTGGCGATGGGGATAAGCTGCTTGGCCCTGGTGAAGGTCAACGGCCGCAGACGCGTCCCCTTCCCGCCGGATAGGATCAGACCTTTCATGCGGATATCTTAAGAGAGGGATTGTGCCAATTTCGAACGAATTCCGCGAATTCGCCGGCAGGCCCCGCTTCGAGGATCGCCTTGCCAGTCGCTGGGCCGCGCGACCCGCCGGCCCCGGCCGCGGACCCCCGGGAACGGGGCCCCTTTGGGCTTTCCGTTCCTCGCCCCCCCCGCGGTACAATGGCCGCGGACATCACTGCGAAGAGGAGAAGCCCATGACACGAAAGAGCCTGTTGGCGCTGGTGGTGTGGATGGCGGCGAGTCACACCGGCTCGGCCTGCGCGGAGATGGTCGTCGAATGGTGGAGCAAGGGCCCGCGCTGCCGGCATAACCTGATGACCATCGAGCTGAGCAAGTACGGCAAGGTGGGGATGGTCAACCCCAAGAAGGGCAAGCTCCCCATCGAGGGCATCCACGCGTTGACCTTCGACCTCTCGCCGATCCCCAAGGGCGCAAAGGTGTACCGCGCCTCGCTGCGGATCCAGGCGCCGCTGAAGCGGATCCGCACCGACCGGCGGGTGTACATGGACATCGGGCAGGGGGTCTGGTACTTCGACCCGCTGCGGCTGTACGCCGAGATGGAGGCGTGGAAGCCGGTGGAGATCTACGTCGCCGGCAAGGGCTCGACCGCCGGCAAGGCGGTCTACGCCCGGGCCGACCGGCTGGCGCTGGAGCCGCCGCGGCACCGCTCGTTCGACTGCACGGCGGCGGTGCAGGCGTGGGTCGCCGGCAAGAGGCCCAACCTCGGCTTCGTCGTCCGCCAGCTCGACCTGTGGGACTGGTATCCGCCCGCCACCGTGCTGGAGGTCGCCTACGAGGGCAAGGGCGCCAACCCGCCCGCCCAGGCGACCGGGCTGAAGGTCTTCCACCGAAAGGGGCAGACCTTCCTCACCTGGACCGAGGTCAAAAAGATCATCGACAAGGACCAGATCGAGTGGTCCGAGTTCGAGCCGATCTTCAAGAAGGTCAGCCCGCGCGGGGACACCTTCTACCGCATCTACCGCCACGCCAAGCCCATCACCGCCGCGAACCTCGCCGAGGCGGAGCTGGTCAACGAGATCTGGCCGCTGAGCGGCTACGACACCCGCAGCCATCAGCACGTCACCCGCGGGGAGGAATGGGAAGGCCTGGACCCGCGCTGCGTGGTGCACCGCTACTGTGTCCAGGACCCCCCCGCCGGGCGCGTGGACGGGATCAACTGGCGGAACAAGACCCTGGGCCTGCACACCGGGCTGTACGTCCACCAGGTGCGGTCGGCGGGGAAGTTCTATTACGCCGTCACGGCCCTTCTCAAGGGCGTGGAGAACACGCGCGACCTGACGCCCGCCAACAGCCTTCCCGCGCCCGTGGCCGAGACCGTCGGCGCCGGCACCCCGACGCTCTACCGCGTGCTCGACCAGTCGCTGGTCCGCGGGCGGAGCAAGCAGGTGCGCGAGACGCAGTTCTTCCTGTACTGGGCGGCCCCGCCGCTGGCGAACCTGCCGCGGCACCCCATCCACATCATGATCACGCTGCGGGACGGGGCCCCGAAGAAGGAGATGAGCGTGGTGTACGAGGGGGACGACATGTACGGCAGCCCGCTGGTGCGCGGGCCGAACCTGCATGGGTGGCGGAAGGGCGACCTGATGTTCCGGATCGTCTCGGACGCGGCGTTCGCGGCCAGCGCCTACAAGAGCAACTTCAACACGCTGATCGCCAGCACCAAGGCCAAGCGGGTGGCGTACGCGCGGAAGATCGTCGAGCACTTCACGCCCTGGGCCAAGGCCCTCAAAAGCCGCCTGCCGGCGTGGGTGGCCAAGCCCAAGCCGCAGTAAAACAAGGAATTGCGCGCTCCCCTTCGGGTCGCGGCTAAACGTCTAGCGCAACCGACGGGTGCACCCGCAGGTTCAATTGTGACGGACGTCTAGTCGATCACCCCGGCGGCCCAGAGCATGCCGCGGGTGATGATCTTCAGGGCCTCGGGGACCCTGAAGTCCTTGGCGACGTGCCCCAGGGAGGAGTAGAACACCCGGCCCTTGCCCCAGGTCCGCTTCCACGCCACCGGCATGGTGCAGCCGTTGAACTCGAACGTGGTGGTCGCCAGGACGTGATTGGACGGGTCCGTGTGCATGTAATACTGCTCGGAGACCATGTCGAAGTTCTTCAGGTCGGCCGTGATCGGGTCGGCGTGATCGACGATGTGCACGCGATACTTGATGATCCCGCCGGGGTGGGCCACCCACTGCCCGCCGACCATGAACTGCCACTCGCAGGCTTCGCGGAATGCGTCGCCCATCCCGCCGTGGACGCCGGCGATCCCCACGCCGCTCTCGACGGCCGACAGCACGCCCTTGAGCTGGTCGCGCTCGATCTTGCCCATCGTCCAGACCGGGACGATCAGGTCGTAGCCCTTCAGGGCCTTGAGGTTCAGGAACGCGTCCAGCGTGTCCGAGACGGTCACCTCGAAGCCGCGCCTGCGGAGCTGCCTTGCGAAGATCCTCGCCACCTGCTTGGGCTCGTGTCCGTCCCAGCCGCCCCACACGATCAATGCGCTTTTCCTCGCCTTCTTTGCCATGGGAAACTCTCCTTCTGGTAAAGCGGCATTAACTACCACGTTCCGGCGGGGATTCCAATTGCCAATTTTCGAATGCCGAATGGCCGGCGGGCGCGCGGATGGCTATCCGCGGGCTTTAGGCGGATGGGCAATCACCGCCCCTCGCGGAGGATGCGGGTCCAGCGCTTGTCCAGCCAGTTCCACCACATTTCCGGATGTTCGTGGAGGAACTCATCGACGCTCTCGGCCCATTTGCGGGTGGCGTCGGCGGCCTGTTTCTTGAGGTTCCGGCCGCGGGCGAGGGTGATCGGCTGGCCGTAGCGGATGTGGTAGGCGGCGTCTTCCCAGTGCCAGACGACCGGCACGACGGGCGCCCCGGTGCGGAGGCTCATGACGTACACGCCGGTGGGGAAGTGGACGGTCCGCCCGAAGAGGGTCACGGGCGCGCCCTCGTGGGGCTTGCGGGGGGTGTCGGCGGCGATGTACATCAGCCTGCCCTCGCGCAGCAGGTCGATGGCGATCTTCAGCCGCTGCGACTTGCTCGCCCCGGCCGGGGGGTATACCAGGTGGCCCTTTCCGGCCAGACCGATCGCCTCGTTGATCTTCATCTTCCGGGGGTCCTTGCTGCGGCGGAGATAGATGCTCACGGGGATCCGCGGGGCGACGATCGGCGGGTAGATCGGGTACATGCACAGGTGCGGGGCGATGTTGATGACGCCCCTGCCGGCGGCGTAGGCCTGCTCCAGCAGGCGAAAGCTCTCGTCGAAGCGGAACCGCTCCGGGCACCCACTCGCGCCGAACCCCGCCCGGAAGACGTGGGCGAGCATGACCATCTGGTCGATCGCCCGGGCGAAGTGGGCGTCCGGAAGCCCGCGTCGGTAGACCCCGGCCCGCTTCATGTTCCTCGCCAGCCGAACCCGAAGCGGGACCGCCGTCTTGGCCATCGCCCACAGCGCGCACCGCAGGGCCTCGACCACGGCCGGATCGTCCGCCGTCCGCGCGATCTCCATTCCCACCCGCAGCCCGCCGAAGGCGATTGCCTTCCGCAGCTCCCGGAGGACGCCCTTCTTCGCCAAGCGCAAGCTCCTCTCTGGCGGCCGGCGGCGATGATATTCGCGCCGGCGCGGCCCGTCAACGCCGCGCGGGACGGCGGCGCGGGCGAAGGGCTGTTGCATCCGCGGGCAAAAGCGGTATCCTGTTCCGCTTGGCGGCAGGACGCAGACTCAGACCAGCATCCGGTAACGAGAACGCGCATGGCCGAATCGTACGACGACAAGCTGAAGCGGACGCACAATTGCGGGCAGCTCCGGGCGGCGGACGTGGGCGCGCATGTCCGGCTGTGCGGCTGGGTGCGGAGCTATCGGGACCACGGGGGGGTCGTTTTCATCGACCTTCGGGACCGCGAGGGCGTCACGCAGATCGTGTACGACCCCTCCGACGACGCCGGCCGGCACGCCCTGGCGCGGACGCTCCGAAGCGAGTGGGTGATCTCCGCCGCCGGCAAGGTCCGCCCCCGCGGCGAAGACCGCATCAACCCCAAGCTGCCCACCGGCGAGATCGAAGTGCTCGGCGACGACCTGGTGGTGCTCTCCAAGGCCGACCCCGTGCCCTTCGACCCCGACGCCGCCGAGCCGGTCTCCGAGGAGACCCGCCTGCGGTACCGGTACGTCGACCTCCGCCGCTCGGAGATGGCCCGGAACCTCCGCATGCGACACCAGGTCTGCCGGGCCATGCGACGCGTGCTCGACGCGCGCGGCTTCATCGAGATCGAAACGCCCTTCCTGACCAAGTCCACCCCGGAAGGGGCACGCGACTTCCTGGTGCCCTCGCGCCTGCAGCCGGGGAGCTTCTACGCCCTGCCGCAAAGCCCCCAACTGTTCAAGCAGGTGCTGATGGTCGCCGGGATGGACAAGTACTACCAGATCGTCCGATGCTTCCGCGACGAGGACCTCCGCGCCGACCGCCAGCCCGAGTTCACCCAGCTCGACCTGGAGATGTCCTTCGCCACCGAGGCCGACGTGATGGACGTCACCAACGCCGTGATGCGCGAAATCTGCCGCGTCGCCGGAAAACCCTTCCCCGACCAGGTCCCGGTGCTGACCTACGCCCAGGCGATGGACGCCTACGGCAACGACCGGCCGGACACCCGCTTCGAGCTGCGCCTCCACGACGTCAGCGCGATCGTGGGAGGCTGCGCGTTCAAGGTCTTCTCCGACACCGTCGCCGCCGGGGGCATCGTCAAGGCGCTGTGCGTTCCGGGGGGGGCGAAGCTCTCGCGGAAGCAGATCGACGACTACTCCGCCTGCGCGGCGGAGTTCGGGGCCAAGGGGCTGGCGTGGTGCAAGGTCCAGGCGGACGGCTTTTCCGGGGGGGCGGCCAAGTTCCTCGACGAGAGCGCCCAGGCGCTCCTGCGCGAAGCGGCCGCCGCCGACGACGGCGACCTGCTGATGTTTATCGCCGACGAGCCCGCCGCCGCCAACAAGGTGCTGTCGGCGCTGCGGTCCAGGCTCGGGAAGGACCTGAAGCTCTACGACGACGACCAGCTCGCCTGGTGCTGGGTGACGGAGTTCCCCCTGGTGGAATGGAACGCCGACGAGCAGCGCTTCGACAGCCTCCACCACCCCTTCACCTCGCCCAAGCCCGAGGACCTCGAACGGCTCGACTCCGACCCCGCCTCCGTATCCAGCCGGGCATACGACATCGTCCTCAACGGCACCGAACTGGCCGGCGGGAGCGTCCGGATCCACACCCCGCAGGTCCAGAAGAAGGTCTTCCGCCTGCTGGGGATCTCGGACGAGCAGGCCCAACTGCGGTTCGGGTTCTTCCTGGAGGCGTTGCGCTACGGTGCCCCGCCCCACGGGGGCATCGCCTTCGGGCTGGACCGCGTCGTCATGATGATGGTCGGCGGAAAGAGCCTGCGGGAGGTGATCGCCTTCCCCAAGACCCAGCGCGGCGTGTGCCCGCTGACGGGCGCGCCGGCCCAGGCCGACGAACGCCAGCTCCGCGAGCTGCACATCCGCGCCACGGCGGGCGACGCCGGCGAGCCCTGACCGGCACGGGCCCCACATAGGGAAAACCCCCAGCCCGCCGGCGCCCCCGCCGGGCTCAGTCACGCTTGGGCTGCGGCTTCCGAAGTCTGGCCTTGATCTTCTCCACACAGGCGCGGGCGCGGGCGCGGCGCTTCCGGGCCCGGGGCCGGTCCGACTCGGGCAGCCTGGCCAGCAGCTCTTCCCGCCCGAGGGTCGCGATGTCCTTCTCCACGGTCTTGAGGACCATGGCCACGACCTCGCCGTGCAGCCTCGGCTGCCGGGCCAGCTCCTCCAGCAGCTCGATCCGTCCGGGCAGGCGGGTGAAGCTCACCTCCGCCGGGGGGATGGGGATGGGCCCCTCGAGGCTGAGCCCGCGGCGGAGCAGCCGCAGGTCCCGCCGCAACAGGTCGGCCTCGCCGGCGGACAGGAGCCCGTCGGCCTCGAGCCGGCTGACATCGCGGACCGCCCCGGTCAGGGCGCTGAGAAGCCGGCTGCGGGCGGCGGGCGCGAGGGACTCCCGGGCGGTCTTGCTGGAGGCGATCTTCTCGGCCTGCTTCCAGGCGCCCGCGATCCGCTTCCACGGGGGGGTCTTCTCGAGCGGCTGGTCGTCCTCCGGGTCAAGTCGCGGGGTTTCGCCGACGGCCGGCGGCAGCGTGGTGTGGGCGAGATACTCGGTGAACACCGCCGAGCGGTAGTCGAGCGCCGACGGCAGCAGCGGCTTCCCGGCCTTGACGTATCCCCTCCCGGCCGCCAGGGCCAGGGCCTTTTCCTGGAAAGCCCCAAAGCCGACGGGGCTGTCCTTCTCGCGGAAGAACAGGACGTTGCGCGCATACCCGGCGAACTCGCACTCGAGCAGCAGCCGCTGGGCCACCGCCAGGACCGGGATAAGCTCTTTCCCATATGCCTCCCGGGTGAGCTTGAGCAGTTCGAGGTACCTGGCCTTGGCCTTGGGGTCGGGCTTGGCGCTGCGGTACTGCTTGACGAGATCGTCCAGCTCCTCGCAGGCCTTCAGATACCCGGCGACGAACCCGGCCACGAGCGGGCGGTTGGCCTCGTAGAAGTCCCTCCGGCAGACGAGGACGTCGGCGACGAGATGCTCGAGCATGGCCGCGGAGACCACCACGTGGGCGCCCGCGACCGCGCGGGTCCTGTCGCCGACGGCCTCTTGGTCCAGCCCGGTCAGCGCGACCATGTCGGAGGTGTTGACGAAGCAGGCGGCGACCTTCTTGCGGGCGCGGAAGACCCCCGCCGGGCTGTCCCGCGCGCCGGGGGCGCCCTGGGCCCATTCCACGTCGACGTCGGCCCACTTCAACCGCGCCGAGCGGAGAACGGCATCCAGCAAGCCCACGTGCCGGCCGTGCTCGGCGAGCACCACCGTCCTGCCCTTCAGGTCCTTGACGCTGCGGACTCGCTTGCGGGCGATAAGGCAGTCGCCGGCGGCCGAGCCCATCAGGAGGATGACCACGCCCCGGGTGCGCGGGTCGGCGCCGATGACCTCCGAGGCCATTGCCATCATCCCGAACGTCCCGCGGAGCAGCGGCGTCCTGCCGGAGACATAATCGCGGACGGCCTGGAGGAAGTCGTCGGCGCGGACGAGCCGGCAGCTCAGACCCAGCTTGCCGAAGATGCTTCCCTTGGCGGTCTTCAGGGCCCCGTTGGCGTAGAGGGTGGCCATGTCCGGCCCGAGGGCGGCCAAAGGCACCCGCAGGGGAGAGGTCGGCTTGATCGGGCCTACCTTCACGGGGGCGAGCTTCTTCGCGAAGCTGCCCTGGCCGGCGGCGTCGGCAAGGCCGAACGCACACACCCCCAATGCCGCCACAGCCGATCGGATCGCGACTTTCATCGCCGTCTCCTCACCGACGCCGGCGGAGGCCTTCCCGCGGTCTCCGCGCGCGGAAACCGGGACCGGAATCGGTCCGCCTGGATTGGGCCGGCGCGGAGTCTACGCCCGCCCGACCCCCCTGTCAATGGCGTGTGCAGCCCGAAGGACCGCGGACGTGGGCGGCTCCATGGATGGCTTCAGGAGAGTGCCCCCGGCATGTGCCCGTCCGCGGCAAGAGCGGCGCCGAGCGGGGACAGTGCGTCGTCGGATGCCACCTCGCAGCTCGGCGGGGGGGGCGGCTCAATAGAAAACCCAACCCCAGTCGAAGACGTAAGAGAGGACGTTCAGGATGACGATCACGATGATCGTCCCGAGGATCCCCCCCGCCTTGCCGCCGATGCCGTCGCCGTCGCTCGCCATAAGGACCCATCCTTTCGCGGCGTTCCCCGGAGCAGCCGACGTGCCCGCTCCGACGCTACGGGCGCGACCCGAAGGCCGCCCGTTCCCTGCCCGGACCCACAACGACCTCAGAACGCGGATGCTAACAGGCCCCGCCACGCCGGTGCCAACACAATTTTCAGCCCCAGGTCCACGCCGGCCAGCGCGCACCCCGGAACAAGATACGCACACAGCCGCCGGTATGGTGGGCGGCTCTTCTTGACGATGCAGAAGAACAGGGGCGCCGTCCCCATGATGACCAGCAGGTAGGCCCACCCCCGCAGCAGCGACCACACCGGCCAGCCGAACAGGGCCACTCGCCACGGATGTCGGGCGGCCTGGAGCAGCTTGCCGACGTGGAAGTTCATGACGTTGAGCTCGCGGGCGCCGCCCACCAGGCTGGTCAGCCCGGCCGAGGCCGTCGCCGTCAGAGTCAGGTGCCCCAGCCGCCAGATGTGCTCGGGCGTGAAGACCTCCGGGTGGGCGATCTTCCCCTCGTTGCGGAGAATCCAGTTCAGCGTGTCCTCGTGATATGCCGGCCCGCCGGAGACCAGGCCGTCCATGTAGTCCCCCGAGAGCCACACCGCGCCGACCAGCAACACGGACTTGCCTATGCCCCAGGCGCTCGCCAGGCCGATCAGCCTGGCGTGCCGCCTGCGGTACAGGCAAAAGGCGAAGACGGGAAAGAAAAGCAGCGGGTCCAGCACGCACAGTGCAAAGGGGCTGCGCAGGCACACGGACACGCTCAGGGCCAGGGCCGCTTCGCCGAGGACATAGGCATAGGCCCAAGGGGTCAGCATGAATCGCCCGGCGGCGGCCCCCGCGCCTCGAACTCCTCGCGCCGCCCGACGCCAGGAATCGGATAGCCACTCTGACCTGGGCACGCGAACACGCTAGCTGGCGGACGATCCGCGGTCAAAGGCATTCTCGGCGCTGCCCGCCCCGCGCTGCCGGGGCGCGCAGAATGGAGAACAGAGCATTGACAGCCCGCCGGGCGCCGGGGAGACTGCCGACGAGATTTGAAGGATCGCCGGGTCGCGTCGAGGAAGCGTTTCCCCCCCCGGCGAGGGTCCGTGCACCACAGCGACATCGCGGGCGAGGGCTTCGGCAGCCTGCAGGAAGGTGACGCCGTCGAGTTCGACGTTCAGAAGGGCGGAAAGGGGCTGAAGGCCGTCAACGTCCGCAAGATGCAGTGAGGCCGGAATCGAACAGCCGGCAACCGGGGTGAGTTTCCTCGCACCCGGCGGAGGCCCACGGGCCAGGCCCACAATCGCCGCTCGCGCCGGCCACAACGCAACCGGCTATAACCCCGGGGGCGTATTTGCTTGAATTCGTATGCGGCGGGTCACTATGCTACCCGCGGGAGGAAAGCGGCCCCTTCTCGCGGCGGATGGGCACGGATCGTGGCAAAGTGGAAGAGCAGCGGACAAGGGACGCGCCGCCAGGGCGGCTGAAAGCGCTGCTCCGATGGACCTTCGGTGCAGCCCCGGCACGCCTCCAGCCGAAGGACCAGTCGCATGCGACCTTCGCCTGGCACCTGGGCGCGACCGTTTTGGCAGCCGGGCTGGTCTTCGCCGGGCTGTACCTCGCCAGCCTGTACAGCTACCTGCTCTTCCACGTCACCGCCGAGCTCTTCAGCGTCCTCGTGGCCTGGGGGATCTTCGTGCTGGCGTGGAACTCCCGCCGGATTCTCCAGAACAACTACCTGCTCCTGGCGGGCGTGGCGTACCTGTTCGTCGGCGGGCTGGACCTGATCCACACCCTCGCCTACAAGGGCATGGGGATATTCCCGGGCACGGGGACGAACCTGGCCACCCAGCTCTGGATCGCCGCCCGGTACACCGAGGCCGGCTCCCTCCTCCTTGCCCCCCTGCTGCTGGGGCGCAGGCTGAAGACCACGCCGTGGCTGCTGGGGTACGCGGGAGGGACGGCGCTGCTGTTGGCGTCGATCTTCGCCTGGAAAGTCTTCCCCGACTGCTTCATCGAGGGGGCCGGGCTGACCCGGTTCAAGGTCTTCAGCGAATACGCCATCTGCCTGGTCCTGACGGCCGCCATCGCCCTGCTGGTGAGGAAGCGCCAGCACTTTGACCCCCGCGTGCTGCGGCTGGTAATCTGGTCCATCGTCGCCACCATCGCCGAAGAGCTGGCCTTCACCCTCTACAAGGACCCGTACGGGCCGGCCAACCTGCTGGGACACTACCTCAAGATCGTGTCCTTCTACCTCATCTACCGGGCCATCATTCACACCGGCGTGGTGGCGCCGCAAGCCCTGCTTTTCAGGAACCTCCAGCAGAGCGAGCAGGCCCTGCAGAAAGCCCGGGATGACCTGGAGAACCGCGTCCGGGAACGCACCGCCGAGCTGGCCCAGGCGGTCGAGAGATTGCAGGGCGAGGTCAGGGACCGAATCCGCGCGGAGGAATCGCTGCGGGAGAGTCGTGCCCGGCTGTCGGAAGCCCAGCGCATGGCCCACCTGGGCAATTGGGATTGGGACATCGTCGGGGACACCCTGTGGTGGTCCGATGAGATCTATCGGATCTTCGGAAGGAACCCGGGCGAGTTCGGCGCGACCTACGAGGACTTCCTGTCCTGCGTGCACCCGGACGACCGGAAGTCCGTGGACCAGTGCGTCAGGGACGCGATGCATGGCCGCAAACCCTACAGCATAGACCACCGGATCGTTCAGGCGGACGGGACCGAACGGGTCGTTCACGAGCAGGCCGAGGTCACCTACGATGCCGACGGGAACCCCATCCGGATGATGGGCACCGTGCAGGACGTCAGCGAACGCAGGCGCGCGGAGGACGAGGTCCGCGCCCAGCAGCAGCGCCTGTTCTCGCTGCTGAACATGCTGCCCGGGTACGTGGTGCTCTTGGCGCGGGACGGGGTCATCCGCTTCGCCAACCACATGTACCTGGACCTGTTCGGGGCAGGCGAGAAGGCAAGCCACTACGCCGCCGGACCCGCCCGGGCGGACGAGCGGGGGGACCGCCCGCCCTACAGGGTCCTGGACACGGGCCGGCCCGCCGACTGGGAATGGACGGCCCGGGACGGGCGGACGTACCGCGCGTGGGGATACCCGTTCTCGGACGTGGACGGCACGGAGGTGGTGCTGGAGCTGGGCATCGACGTGACGGCCCAGAAGCTCCTGGAAAAGCAGGTGCTGGAGATCGGCGAGATCGAGCGGGAGCGGATCGGGCAGGACCTGCACGACACCGTCGGGCAGAACCTCACCGGGGCGGCCTTTCTGTGCACCGCCCTGGCGGAGAGGCTCGCCCGCGCCGGCGCCGCCGGCGCCGCCGACGCCGCCCGGATCGAGCAGCTCCTCAGCAAGACCATCGCCCAGACCCGATCGATCACCCGGGGGCTCTGCCTCGTCGAAACCGACAGGCACGGGTTGGCGAACGCCATTCGGGAACTCGCCGCCAACACGGAAGAGGTCTTCAAGGTCGCCTGTTCCGCCGATTGTGACGAGGCCGCCCGCGTGGACGATACCTCCGTGGCGACCCATCTGTACCGCATCGCCCAGGAGGCGGTCAACAACGCCCTGAAACACAGCAAGGCCGGGAGAATCGTGATCCGCCTCTCCGGCGATGACCACGGCATCTGCCTGTCGGTCGCCGACGACGGCGTGGGGCTGCCCGAGAAGCTCGACGAGACCAGGGGCATCGGGCTGCGGACCATGCGATACCGGGCCGCCATGATCGGCGGGTCGCTGGAGATGCGGGCCAATCCCGGCGGGGGGACCCTGGTGGAGTGCTCCTTGCAGAGACGCACGCCCGGCGGATAGAATACACCCCTATGGCCCGTGGGAAACGCGAACCGCGCGCCAGATCTGCCAGGGTGGTGCTCGTTGACGACCACCCCATCGTCCGGGAGGGGCTGGCGCAGGTCATCAACCAGAAGCCCGACCTGGCCGTCTGCGGCGAGGCGGACAACGCCGCCGACGCCTTGGCGGTCATCGAGGCCGCCCGTCCGGACGTCGCCATCGTGGACCTTGCCCTCAAGGACAGCAGCGGGCTGGACCTCATCAAGGACATCGCCATCCGTTTCCCCAAGTTGTCGGTGCTGGTGCTTTCGATGCGCAGCGAATCCGTCTACGCCGAACGCGCCCTCCGCGCCGGCGCCCACGGGTACGTCACCAAGGATGAAGGCACCACCAAGGTCATCGAGGGGATTCGGAAGGTCCTGGACGGGGAGATCTATCTGAGCGAGGAGATGTCCGCCAAGGTCCTCAAGGCCATGCTTCCCGGGCGGCGCGGATCGCCCGGCTCGAAGATGGACCGGCTCAGCGACCGGGAGCTGGAGGTCCTGGATATGATCGGCATCGGGCTGGCCACCAGCGAGATCGCCGAGAAGCTCCACCTCTCCGTCAAGACCATCGAGACCTACC
>CAZNSB010000050.1:0-16856 GCA_964575155.1 uncultured Planctomycetaceae bacterium
GATGACTTAGCGCCGGGCTATTTGCCCGAGCACAGCTTATCCAGCCGCCGGGCGACGTACGATGGCCTACGGCGCTATGCGGTAGCGATTCGATAGAAAGGGCTCAATATGACAGGGCTCATTCAGCAACTCAAGGCGGCGCTCCAGGCCGACGCGGCCCGGAGGAATCAGGAGCGGGCGGCCGCGCGGCGGGCGTACACCTGGGCGCTTCTCTATGACGACCCCGAGGCGATGTCCGCGGGCAGCATGATCGACCTGATGGGCATTCTCGGCAAGGTCGCGAAGGCCCTGGACGGTGACGCGCGGGCGGTCCGCGAATTCGCCGCCAACCCCGAACCGCGGGAACGTGACATCATGGTGCTGCGCGGCCTGGACCCCGAGGCGGTGCTACCTATCGAAGGAGATACATGCGATGGCTGAGAATGGCGAAGGCGGAGCGCACAAGGCGACCGCCGAGGAAATCGAGGCCCTGCGACTCAGGGCAAAGCAAGAGGCGGCCCATGCGCTGCACGAGGCGGCGGCGCTCGAGGGCGCATGGTCCCCGGTGCAGGTGGGAACGATCTTGACGAATGACCGCGTGCGGATCGTTGACGACCCGACGGGGCTTCCCACGGTCCGCTTCTGTGATCGGGACGGCATTGCCTTGCTGGACGGTGACGGCCAGCCGATAACGGACGCCCGTGCTCTGGTGCGGCAGTATCTCGACAGGCCGGAAAACCGGAACCTGCTGTCGGACGCCGCGCGGCAGGCCCGTGAAGCGCGGGACGCGGAACGGCGGGACGTGCTGTCCCGGCCCATATCGACGCAGGAGGATTTCTTCCGGGTGCCCCCGCACCTGCGCGATGAGGCGCTTGATCGGATGACGCCCCGGCAGCGGCTTGAACTGGCGGACCTGGCGAAGCCCGACCCCGAGGCGGAGGGCTACCTATGACGACCCAACGGACCGAACGCGAAAAGCTGCTGGCCGAGGGCCTGGAACTTCGGCAAGAACTCGAGCGCGTCGAGGGCTTGTACCCTCGGCTCGTGCCCTTCACCGGCGCCCTGCCGAAAACGCTTGAGGAACTTGAGAACCTACCCGCGCCCTGGCAGCAGCAACTCACCAGGGAACACCCGGAACACCTGCGCGACCTGACGGCGCGCGAACGGCTCAAGGCGCTGGCGCAGGCGGCGGACGAACGCGAGGCGCGCCGGCGGGAAGTTCTCAAGGACCTATCCGTACAGACGGCGGCGGACTTCAACGCCCTGGACCCGGGCGAACGGCGCAAGCTGGTGATGGCGATGACGCCGGAGCAGCGCCGGGCAATGGCCGGCCTGGACCCCGCAGACAAGAAACCCCTCGGCTACCTTTGATCGGAGGTGCACTATTATGGCGACGACTCAAGAACTCGAACGGGCGAACGACCAACTTCGCGCGAAGCTGGCGGCCGTCCGCGCGAAACTCCCGCCGGCCCAAGTTGCGAACCCGGGCGATTACCTGACCGAGGATCAAATCGGCGAACTCCTGGGCATGACGGCTCGCGCCGCGATGAAGCGGATGGGGCCGGCGAAGCCGACCCAGACCGATGCGCTCGGGCGGTATGTCATGCCGCGGGCGGCTTTCGAGAAGTGGCTGCGCCTCTCGCACTTGGGCGTCGAGGGCGGCGGTTTTCTATGATCTCCTGTCCTGGCGCCCGTAGCGGCGCCCGGGAATGCCGGCCCGGCCTGGCGCGGGGTGTCTGCCATGCCTCGCGTCGGCCGGCCGGCAGATATGGAAGGTGACGAATGACTGACGAACCGGAACAGACGGCAATCGTCGAGGCCGAGCCCGAGGCCGCGGAGCGCTCCGAGCGTTGGCGGCTTTCCCTTCCGCAATGCCGCGCGGTGCAGCTCGTGTTCATGGGGACGATGCAGAGCAAGGAGATTGCCGCGGCCTGCGGCGTCTGCCGCGAAACGCTGTGGCGCTGGAAGCGGCTGCCGGAGTTTCAGGACGCGCTCGCCGAGCTGGCGGACGAGGCGCTGGGCGAAGCCATAATGCTCTTGAAGTCCAAGGCGAAGCTCGTGGTGGCGCGGATGCTCTCGGCGCTCAAGGATGACGGAGCGCGGGGCGACAAGGCGGCCGAAAGCCTTATGCGCTTCTTGTGGGGCGACCCGGCCCGGGCGCAGGTCCTCATTAATCAGTCCAACGAAGGCGGGCAGGCGATATTGACCTCCGCAGACCTCGAAAAGCTGACGGGTGAAATTGATGGCGACCACGCGGAATAGAACGGCCTTCAGCGCGGCGCAATGCGAGCGCCCCAAGACCCGCCGGGCGCTGCACGGGTTCACCCGCGCATTCCTCGGCCTGTCCCTGCCGACGAAAACCTTCACGCCCGGCAACCGCGCGCCATTCGATCTCGTGGCCGATGCGTTCTTTGAGCCCGGGCAGGACCTCGCGGCCTGGGCGAATCGGTCCGGGCTGAAGACTCTCTGCGCGTCGATCATCCTGGCCCTCGAATTCCGGTGGGCGCCGGGGCCGCTTCAAGCGCGCGTGCTGGCGGGCAGCGAAGACCAGGCCAAGAATCTGTATCGCTACTTCGAGGAATGGGCCTGGCGGGTGCTCCGCGACCGGATCAAGGACCGCCCCGGGCGGCTGCTGACGCAGCTCGACAACGGGGCGCTCGAGGTGCTGGCCGCCTCGACGCGCCGGGTTCGGGGTGCCAAGGTGCAGCGGCTCGTGCGGGATGAAGTCGATGAAATGGACGCCGAGGTTTTCAACGCCTCCGTCGGGATGTTGGCCGGCCTGCCGGGGACGCCCGCGCGGATCATCGACTTGTCCACCTGGCATCGGCCCAACGGACTGATGGGCGAGCTGGTGAACAGCGCCGAGGAGCGCGGCATCCGGCTGTACCGATGGGACATCTGGGACACCATCGAGAAGTGCCCCGTCGAGCGCCACCAGAACGGCCGCGGCTGCCTCGAATGCCCCCTCGGCCCGGCCTGTCTGCGGAAGGCCCGGGAATACCACGGGCACCCCCTGGCGGCGCGCGTCGGCATCGCGGCCGAGGCGACCGGGCTCATTCCCATCGAGGACGCGATACGCCAGCGGCGCCAGTGGAGCGAAATGCAGTGGGACGCCGAGGCCGAATGCCTGCGCCCCTCGATTGACGGGCTGGTGTACCCGCAATTCGATGAACGCGAACACGTCGTCTCGACGATCCCCGACAACCTGCAAATCTATCGAAGCCTCGACTTCGGCTACAACGTTTTCGTCTGCCTGTGGATCGGCGTGGACTACAAAACGAAGATGGTGTATGTGTTGGACACCTACAAGGCCGAGCGGGCGACCCTCCGAACGCACGGGGTCTTCATCCTGGCGCACCCCCTGGGCAAAGTGGTGGCGACCTACGGCGACCCGGCGGGGCGGAATCGCAGCGATTTGACGGGGCGCTCGGCGATTGACGAGCTGCGCGACATGGGGATCAAGGTCCGGTACAACCTCGGGAGCTGGGCGCGGGAGGTCCGCAACGGCATCGAGATGATCCGCGCCGCCCTGAGGCCCGCCGACGGTCCGCCTCGGCTGTACGTGGTGCGGAACGAAAACAACCGGACGCTGATACGCGACCTCCAAGGCTACTGCAATCGCAAGGTCAACAACGTTTGGGTTGACGACCCGCAGAAACCCCAGCCGGCCGATCACGTCTGCGATGCGCTGCGATACTTCTACGTCAACCGGATGGCCCCGCCCCAAGCCGAGATAATGCAGTGGAGCTTCACCGGCGGGGCTGAGCCCCAGGGCGAGCGATGACCGAATGCGAAGTCTGCGGCGGACAAGTCGAGGCCGGCGGCGGGTCGGTCTGCTACGGCTGCCGGCTCGACGCGATGATCCCATTTCTCTACGCGGAGGGCTGGCGGCCCACCGGACGGGGTGCCCCGCGCGCGGTGCAGACGTGCCGTAGAAGGCCCCTGTACGCCCCTCAGAGGCACGAACGCGCGCAAGGCCGACGCCGGGGCGGCCCCGAAATTAACTGCTTACACGCACCCCTCAAAAAAAATTTCCGTTGGGGGCTTGACAGGATATGCCGATGGGTGTACCCTGAGCGCGATAAAGGCCCCCGCGGCGATAAAGACGCCCGGGGGCGTGGCCCGAAGCTAGCAAGGAGCCTCGGACATGAAGAAGCTACCCGAAGCGCCCCCACGTGTCAAGACCCCTGCCGAAAATGCGCCGATCCCCGAGGGCGAGGTGCCCGGCCTGCCCGAGTGGGATGACGACGGCTGGCGCGTCATCCTCGGCGACTACCTCCGCACCCTCACCTTGAACTGCTGTGAGGACTACGTGTCGAAGGCGCGGGCGAAGCTGCGCATGTTCCTCCGCATAACCGGCGTAGGGCAGCCCCGGGGGATCACCCCGAAGGTGGTGAGCGACTACCTGGCGAAGTTGCAGGGCGATGGGAAATCGCCCAAGACCTTACAGAACTACCTCACCCACGTATCCGGCCTCTGTCGGTTTCTCGTGGCGCGCGGGTTCTTGAAGCGCAACCCCTGCCGCGATGTCCGCAGACCGAAGGATGACGAGCTGCTGCCCGGCTGCCTGTCGGACGCGGAAATCCGGCGGACCCTCGGCATGGCGAAGAAGCTGGGCATCTGGCCGGAAGTGCAGCTTGCCCTTGCCACGGGCCTGCGCGTCGGGGAACTGGCCCGGCTCTGCTGGCCCGACGTCGACATGAGGCGAAGGATCCTCACCGTGCGGAAGTCCAAAAGCGGACGCCCCCGCACCGTGCCCCTGAGCGGCGAAGCCCTGGCCGCCCTGCGGGCGCAGCGGCGGAAGGTCCCCCGGGGCTTCAACTGTGTCTTTCCAGCGCGGCAGACGTTCCGGGGCGGTGAGCGGCTGCATGATCGGTCTCGTTCCCTCGATAACTGGGATACGCTGCTGGAACCGATCAAGCGGGCGGTGCCCGCCTTCCAGGTCCGCAGACCCCATGCCCCCGGGCGGGGCTGGCACATGTTCCGGTCCACGCTGGCAAGCCGTCTTGCCCGGGCGGGGGCGAGCATCTTCAAAATCGCCAACATCCTCGGGCACCGCGACGTGAACATGACGGCCCGGCGATACGCTTGTCTGGCCGCCGACTATGACGATGTGATCGAGCTGGCCGGGCTCAGGAAGGGGGTGCGGCGATGACCGACACCCACCGGACCGTGCGGCCACCGTCAGAGAGTCACTTTCGCCGGCTCGTGCAGCAGATGGTGGAAGTGCTCGCGGTGAACACGTCCGCCCGCTATTGCGATGAGGTGCGGGAGCTGGTTTTCGGGCTCATTGCCGACGGCCGGATTCGCAAGCTAACCGATCTGACGGTGGGGACCGTGCAGTTTTGGGCGGCCGAGCTTGTCAAGGGCGGGCTCGCCCCGGCGACGGTCATAAACCGGGTTTCGTACCTGTCCACCGTCTGCAATGAGCTGGTTCGGTTCGGCCACCTCAAGGTGAACCCCTGTGCCGGTGTCCGCCTGCCGCGGAAGGAGGACAAGCTCCCTCACTACCTTGAGGACCGCGACGTGCGGCGGGTGTTGAAGCTGGCGCAGAAGCACGGGCTGTACGTCGAAATCTGCCTGGCGCTGAACACCGGCCTTCGCCTCGGGGAGCTGGTGGTCTTGCGATGGGAGGACATCGACCTGAGGAAACGGCTGCTGCTGGTGCGGCGGTCGAAGAACCACCGGCAGCGCACGGTGTCCCTTTCGTCCGAAGCCCTCAAGGTGCTCAGGGAGCAACGGAAAGCCTTTCCTGATTTCGAGTGGGTGTTCCCCCGGCGACAGACCTGGAGGGGCGGCTTCCGGTATCACGACGCGCCCCGGAGCAAGTGGGCATGGCATGACGCGCTGAAGTCGATCAAGGCGAAGGTGCCCGCCCTGAAATCCCTCAAGCCGCATTCGTGCGGCAACGGCTGGCATTGTTTCCGGCACACCTTCGCGTCCCGGCTGGCGCAGAAGGGAATCAGCCTTTACAAAGTTGCCGAGTGGCTTGGACACAGCGACATACGTACAACCAGAATCTACGCGCACCTGGCATCGGGCTTCGACGCCGACATCGAAGCCGTCTGCGTCTGAGGCCAGCACAGAATGAAAGGGCAGGAGAATGGCGACGATCTACAAGAGGCCGGGCGAGACAAAGTGGCGGATTCGATACCGGACCGCGGAGTTGAACGCCAAGGGCCGGCGGAAGCGCAGGGAAGCGATGGGCGTAACGAGCAAGGCCGAGACCCGGCGGATTGCCGCGCGCCTGGAGGACCGCGAGGAACTGAAACGCCGCGGGGTGATTGACGAGCAAGCCGAGGCCCAGGCGGCGCGGCACCGGGAATCCGTCGAGGACAACCTGACGGCGTACAGGGCCCACCTGACGGCGGAGAACTACACGCCCAAGCACGTCAAGACGGTTGTGGACCGCGTACGCGCGGCGGCCGAATACCTGGGCTGGGCGACCATCGGGCAGATCAACGCCGAGGGTGCGGACCGATATGACACCGCGCTGAAGCAGCGGGGCCTATCTGACCGGACCCGGCAGGCCCACCGGGCGGCCCTCAAGGCATTCGGGTACTGGCTGGTGGGCGGTGAGAAGCTGCCCGGCAACCCCTTGCGCGCCAAGAAGGGCGGCAGACACCGCAAGGGCAAGATCAAGCGACGGCTTGTGCGGCGGATGCTGCTGCCCGAGGAATGGCCCCACTTGCAGGCGGCGGCGCTGGCCGGGCCCGAGCGGTACGGGCTGGCCGGCGAAGATCGGGTGCTGCTGTACGAGCTGGCGATTCAGACCGGCTTGCGGGCCGGCGAGCTTCGCAGCCTTGCCCGGGACGACCTGCGCCTGAGCGCCGCGCCCCCTCACGTTTTCCTCGACGGCGAGCATACGAAGAACGGGGAGAACGCCCGGCAGTACGTGACGGCAGAGCTTGCCAAGCGCCTGAGGGCCTACATCGCCCGCAAGACCCCCCAGGCCGAGGTTTTCGCCCTGCCGCAACCCAAGCAGGTGCCCCGGATGCTACGCGAGGACCTGGGCGAAGCCCGGCGGGCGTGGCTGGCCGAGGCCATAGACGATCCCAAGGAATACACCCGCCGGCGGGAGTCGGATTTCCTGGCCGAGACGGACCACGCGGGCAAGCGCCTGGACTTTCACAGCCTGAGGCATACGTGCGGGGCGTGGCTGGCGATGGCCGGGGTGCCGATCAAGGTAGTGCAGGGCATCTTGCGGCATTCGACGATCACGCTGACGATGGACACCTACGGGCACCTGTACCCCGGCGCCGAGGCGGACGCCGTGGCGATGTTCGCCCGGTACATGGGCGGGGCGGACCCGGTTCGGACACCATTCGGTGTACTCATAGGTGCACACCCCGCGCGTCCCACCTGTCCCGGCATGACAACACCAGTCACGACCTCGACGGGGAATCTGCCGGGGACGAATGAGCCCAACCCCTTGACGGCGCAAAAGGTTGGCGATACTCGGCACCGTATGGCACCAAGTGTCGCCTAACGCGCCCGCCAGGACTCGAACCTGGAACCTGCGGTTTAGAAGACCGCTGCTCTGTCCGGTTGAGCTACGGGCGCGGGATGGCTTTATGGTATTATCGGCCGGGGCGGGCGGCAAGTTCCGCCCAACAATCTCGAGCGGGTGGCGTCGGCGGGGGACGGCAGTACAATGTTGCCCATGTTCCGCAAGATCGTGATCGTCGCGGTGCTGATCGGCGTTCCGATGGGGATGCTGTACCCGCTGTGGCGGTGCCCGACGACGGCGGGGGAGGACGACTTCGTATTCTACTGGCCGGTGCGCAAGATCGTCGCCGAGCAGATGCGCTCGGGGCGGGTGCCGGTGTGGAACCCGCACATGGGCTGCGGCGTGCCGCTGCTGGCGGACCCGCAGAGCGCGGTGCTGTACCCGCCGCACTGGATGTTCCTGTTCCTTCCGGCGGCGACGGCCTACAGCCTGTGCGTCTTCGGGCTGTTCACGTGCGCCGGCGGGGGGACGTACCTGTACCTCCGCCGCGTCGGGCTCTCGTCGGCGGCGGCCGTCTTCGGGGCGATGGCGTTTACCTTCTCCGGGTTCTTCGTCGGGCACCGGGCCCACCTGTCCATGCTTCAGGCCGCCGCCATGCTGCCGTGGGGGCTCTGGAGCATCGAGAAGGTCCGCTCCGGGGCGGGGGCGGGGTTCGCGTGGATGGCGCCGATCTTCGCGCTGACGCTGGCGGCAGGACACCTGCCGACGGTGATTCACCTGGTGGTGGTCTGGCTTGCGTACCTTTTTTTCCGCGGCCGGCCGATCGGTCGGGCGTTGACGGTGGCGGCGGCGGCGGCGGGCGCCGGGCTGCTGGTCATGGCCCCGCAGGTCCTCGCGACCGTGTCGTACCTCAACCAGAGCATCCGCACCGGCGTGCCCTACGTCGTCGCCGGCGAGAACTCCTTCTTCCCGCTGTGCGCGGTGCTGGCGCTGTTCCCGTTCATCCTGTCGCATCGCACCGGGTCGTTCTTCCCGCACGGGTACTGGGGGCCGTGGCACCTCTGCGAGATGCTCGGGTACGTGGGGCTTCTGACGCTGGTCCTGGCCGCGGGGGCGGTGCGCGTGCTGTTCCGCAAACAGAAACCGTCCCGCACCCCCGAGCGCCTCCGGATAAAGCCCACGGATAGCCATCCGTGGGACTCGACAGCCCGCGGATGCGCCCCCCCCGAGTTGACTCGGCTGGTCCGCCTGTGGGTGTGGATCGTGATCGGCGCGGGCATCTGGGCGCTGGGCTACTACCTGCCGACCTACTGGCTGATCTACCGGATCCCGGTGGTGGGGATGGTTCGTTGTCCGGCCCGGATGCTGCTCACGATCGGGTTCGGGCTGTCGGCCCTGTCGGCGATGGCCGTTCACGCCCTGTCGGAGGGGGCGATGCCAAGGCTCCGCCGGGCCATCATGCGATGGGCCCTGATCTACCTGCCGGCGTGCATGGCCGGCGCGCTGGCGGTGCTGTGGGTCCTCCCGCGGGGGGAGGCCATGGGCTTGTGGGACGTCAGCTTGGCGCTATCGGGTTCGGCCGGGGACATGCGCGACGCGCTGCATCCGCTCTCCTCGGCGGTGTACCTGCCGGTGGCGATGGCCGCGATGACTGCGGGGACGCTGGGGCTGTTCGGCCGGGCCCCGAAACGCCGCGGATGGATGCTGATCGTGCTGCTGCTGGCGGACCTGTTCCTGGTGGTGCGGTTCGTGGACGCGCCCACCCGCAGGCTGCCGCCGCTGGTCCCGGAGCAGTCCCCGGCGGCGGAGTGGCTCCGCGCCCACGCCCCCGAAAACGAGCCGTACCGCGTGCTGGGGTTCTCCGAGTCCTACCACGACCGCACCGCCGAGTTCCTGCTGCCCATGACCGGCGGGGGGCTGGGCTTTGAGTCGGTCTCCTACTACGGCCCGCTCCAGCCGGCCGACCACGCCCGGATGCTGGGCTTCCGCCCGTGGGGGCAGAACGAGCACTGGCGCTGGCTGATCCGCTCCAACCACCTGCTGAGCCTCTTCAACGTGCGATACATCCTTGGTGCCGACGGCGGGATCCGGCCGATGCCCGTCGCCGCCCGGGGCGCTGCGGCCGGTGCCGCGGGCGGCGGCGGCGGCGCCGCCGCCGCCGGCGGGGCCGCGGGGGTGTCGGCCGGCCTGCCACGCCACACCGACGATGCGTTCCATCGCCTCATGAGATCGGTCAGGATCCCCCAATCGCCCCCGCCGCCGGACGGGCCGAACCTCCTCACCGACGCGTGGTCCTTGCGCCACGGATGGCGTGCCGGCGGCGGGCTCGTCCTCCGGGCACCGCACATTTGGCAGGTGGCCTCGGCCGTGCAGGAGGTCAAGCTCACCCCGGGCGAGGTGTACCGGATGGCCTTTGACGTACGGGCGGCCTCGGGGGCGGGCAACCTGGTGGCGGGGCGGTTCGTCCCCGACGCCGAGGATCCGTACCCGCCGTGGGACGACGTGCTGATGATGCGGATCGACGTGGAGCAGATCACGCGGCGGTGGCGGCATTTCGAGAAGACGTTTCGCGTGCCGGCGGACGCCGCCGCCCGGCAGCTCTTCGAGGTGCTCTCCTGTAGCATTCGCCGGATGGAGGTGCGGAACATCACGCTGCGGCGGTCGAGCTGGCCGACGCCGATCAACTTCGCCGGCCGGCTGGCGGGGGGCGAGCCGGTGTACGTGGACCGCACGCCGGGGGGGCTGCCCCCCGTCCGCGAGGGCTACCCGCGGGTGCACATCTACGAGAACCGCCTCTGCCTGCCCCGGAGGTTCCCCGTCGAACAGGTCGTCTTCCTCGACGACAACGAGCAGGTCATCGAGGCCCTCCGCTGGCGGGCGCGGGAGTACGACCTCACCCGGCAGGTGCTCCTGCCGCGGACCCGGCGCCCGCTGGGCCGGCTGGAGTTCGTCAGCGAGCGCCGTCACCTGCTGGACGGGCGGACGTACGTGTCGGCCAACGGGCTGGGCGCGGTCTGCGCGCCGGGCGCTGCGCCGGGGCGGTCGGGCCTGCCGCGGTGGCCGGTGCTGCTGTCGGTGGGGGGCCTCGGGCTGTACCTGGGGCTGCGCGTTCTCTGGCGGCAGAAGGCGAACCGGGGGCGGGCTCGGGACGTATAGCAGACTGGAGGCGCCCACGAGCTCTGGGCTCGCCGAGGTGGACCGGTACGGGCGCGGACAGCAGTGGTTCTACACAGAGAACAGGGAAAGGATCAGCCATGAAATACACACGCAGGTTCCTGCCGTGGGTGGGGGCGGCGTTGGTCTTGGCTGCCGTGGTGGCGGCGGCGCCGATAGTGGTCGAGCGGGTCGTCTACGCCGCGGAAAAGGGCGCCCAGGCCGCCGCCCGCGAGGAGCTGGCCAAGCTCAGTCAGCGCGAGCAGCTCAGCAGGCTTTTCCGGGCCGTCGCCAAGGTGGTCAAGCCCGCCGTCGTCGAGGTGCGGGTGAAGAAACGCGTCCTCATGCCGCGCATCTTCAGCACCGACCCGAAGGACTTCTTCCGGCGCTTCTGGGGCGACGACTGGCCTCTGCCGGGCACGCCCCGCCGGCCCCGGGAGGAGCGAAAAGAGGCGCCCCGACAGCGCTACTTCATGCAGCGCGGGCTGGGCAGCGGCGTCATCGTGGACGCGGGGAAGGGCTACGTGCTGACCAACCACCACGTCGTCGGCGCCGCCGACGAGGTGGAGATCGTGCTCGCCGACGGGCGCAAGTACGACGCCGAGTGGGTCCGCTCCGACTGGAAGACCGACCTGGCGGTGGTGAAGGTCAAGGCGGACCGGCTGGCCGAGGCGCCCCTCGGCGACAGCGACAAGATGGAGGTGGGCGACTGGGTGCTGGCCATCGGCTCGCCGGAGCGGCTGCCGCAGACGGTCACCGCCGGGATCATCTCCGCCAAGGGCCGGCAGACCGGCGGCCGGCCGTATGAAAACCTCCTCCAGACGGACGCAGCCATCAACCACGGCAACAGCGGCGGCCCGCTGGTCGACATGCGCGGCGAGGTCATCGGCATCAACAACGCCATCGTCTCCCGCACCGGCGGGAGCGAGGGCATCGGACTGGCCATTCCCTCCAACATGGCCAGGAGCATCATGCGGCAGCTCGTGGACACCGGGAAGGTGATCCGCGGGTTCCTGGGGGTGACCATCCAGGACGTGGACGAGGAGCTGGCCAAGACGTTCCGCCTCCCCCACGCCGAGGGCGCTTTGGTCACTCGGGTGGTGGAGGACACGCCGGCGGCCAAGGCCGGCATCAAGGAGGAGGACTTTCTGGTCGCCATGGACGGCAAGCCCGTCGCCGACAAGGACGAGCTGCGCAACCGCGTGGCGGAGCTGAAGCCCGGGCAGAAGGTCGAGTTCACCTTGTACCGCGGCGGCAAGAAGAAGAACGTCACCGTGACGATCGGCAGCCAGCCGGACGACATACACGCCCGCTTCGGCGCTCCGGCCGACCTGGCCAAGCCGGAGCGCTACGGCCTGGAGGTGACGACGCTGACGGCCGCGCTGGCCTCGCGGCAGGGGTACCCCGAGGACACCGCCGGCGTGCTCATCACCGAAGTGGCCTCGGGCAGCGACGCCGCCGAAAAAGGCGTCCAGGCCGGCCAGGTCATCGACCAGGTGGACGGGAAGAAGGTGGCGACGGCGGGGGAGTTCTCCGCGGCACTGGCCAAGGCGGAGAAGCAGGGGCGCCTCCGGCTGCGCGTCATCACGCCGGACGGCGGCCGGCGGTACGTCCTCATCTCGCCGAAATGACGCCGGGGCGGGCGGACCGCCCGGGACGACAACATCGCGCGGCGGGGCGCTCCCCCCGAAGCGCCGAGAGGCCGGTTCGCCGGCCAAGCCTGTTGTGTTGTAGCGCGTGGCACGGCCGTCTCGGCCGTGCGACCACAAGATCTTGGGGAAACCACGCGAGATAGGGAGCATGGGCGAGACGCCCGTGCCACTTCCCGGCTACAACGCAACCGGCTTCCGGCCAGCCGGCGCTTTTCTTTTGCCCCGGGTCTGGTACAATGACCCCCGGCCCGACATGATCTAGGTACTGTCAACTTTGAATCTATGGGTGCCACGGCTGCGTTGTGTGCAGCCGTGCGGACCCCGCGGCAGGGACGGCTGCCAAAGGCGTGGCACCCCGAAGTTCAATCTTGACAATGTGCCAGTAAGGGAACTCACCATCATGAACGTCGCGGTTCGCCTGGCCGAGAAGGACTTCTCCTCTCTGACCGAACAGATGAGCCGGTGGCTGGACCGGGTTCTGGGGCCGGAGTACCACCGCTATCGCGCCCGGGGAAGCTGGAAACCCTCCCTGAATTTCTACGAGGACGATGCGTCCTATTACCTGGTGGCGGACCTGGCCGGCATCCAGGCCGACACCATCGATCTGCGTGTCGAGGGGAAACAGCTCGTCCTGCGGGGCGAGCGGATCAGCCCCCGCCCGGAGCGTTCGGCGGCGGCGGGCGCGCTGCGGGTCCACCTGATGGAGATCGACCACGGGCCCTTCCTGCGAACGCTCGAGCTGCCCCAATCGGCCGGCGCCGATCGGATCGAGGCCTGCTATCGGAACGGGTTCCTGTGGGTGAAGATACCCAAGCGCGGGTAAGTGACCGTGCGCGATGCCGCGCCGGAGGCGGCGCTGCCGAAGCACAGCCAGCCGCGGGGCCGCCGCGGGAAAGCCCACGGGCCTGCCTCCCGGGAGGTGGGCGGCCGTCCGTGGGCCTTGCCAAGCCCGATGACCAAGGAAGAGCCGAACAAGCCGAAGATCATCGTTCCCGATGAGCCGGAGACGGTCATCCGCCCCGAGCCGGCCCGGCCCGCCCCGGAGGAGCTCGAGCGGGGCCTGCCCGTTCCCGAGGTCGCCGGGGTCATGGCCATACGCAACACGGTGGTCTTCCCGGGGACGGTGACGCCGCTGCTGGTGGGGCGGGAGAAATCGCGTCGTCTGCTGGAGGTGGTGCTGCCCGATCAGAAGGTCATTGTGCTTCTGGCGCAGCGGGACGCGGCGGTGGAAGACCCGGGCCCGGAGGACCTGTACGGGCACGGCACGGCGGCGGCGGTGCTGAAGCTGCTGCGGAACGAGGACGGCAACCAGACGATCATCGTGCACGGGCTCGTCCGCGTCCGCATCGACGAGTTCGTGCAGGTGGCGCCGTTCTTCCGGGCCCGCGTCACGCCCATGAAGGACCTGCTCGCCCAAACCAAGGAAATGGAGGCGCGCCTGCTCGACGTCCGCCAGAAGGCGCTGCGGATGGTGCAGTTGGCCCCCAACGTCCCCGACGAGGCCCAACTGGTCATCAGCAACATCGAGGCGCCGGGCCCCCTGACCGACTTCCTGGCCGCCAACCTCGTCCTGGAGGTCTCGATCAAGCAGAAGCTGCTGGCCGAGACCGATGTCGTCCGCCGCCTGGAGACGCTCGAAAGCGAGCTCCAGCGGCAGGTGGAGGTCCTCGAACTCAGCGGGCAGATCCAGGAGCAGGTCCGCGCCAGCATCGACAAGTCGCAGCGCGAGTTCTTTCTTCGCGAGCAGCTCAAGGCCATCCAGAAGGAGCTCGGGCAGGTCGACGAGCAGACGGCGGAAGTGGAGGAGCTGAAAAAGAAGGTGGGCGCCGCCGGCATGGGCGAGGCGATCCGGGACGAGTGCCTTCGCGAGCTGTCCCGGCTGGAGCGGATCCCCACCGCCAGCCCCGAGTATTCCGTCATCCGCACCTACCTCGACGTGATGACCGAGCTGCCGTGGAACAAGGCCACCAAGGACAAGCGCGACATCAACCGCGCCCGCCGCATCCTCGACGAGGACCACTACGACCTGGACAAGGTCAAGAAGCGCATCCTCGAGTACCTCGCCGTCCGCAAGCTCGCCCCGGACAGCCGCGGGCCCCTCCTGTGCTTCGTCGGGCCCCCCGGCGTGGGGAAGACCTCCCTCGGGAGGTCCATCGCCAGGGCCCTGGGGCGGAAGTTCATCCGCATGAGCCTGGGCGGGATGCGCGACGAGGCCGAGCTCCGCGGGCACCGCCGGACCTACATCGGCGCCATGCCCGGGCGGATCGTCCAGGAGATCCGCAAGGCCGGCACGCGCAACCCGGTGTTCATGCTGGACGAGCTGGACAAGGTGGGGTCGGACTTCCGGGGCGACCCCAGCTCGGCGCTTCTGGAGATTCTGGATCCGGCCCAGAACTTCAGCTTCCAGGACCACTACCTGAACGTTCCGTTCGACCTGTCGGCGGTGATGTTCATCGGCACGGCCAACATCATGGCGACGGTCCCGCCGGCGCTTCGGGACCGGATGGAGGTCATCGAGATTCCGGGGTACACGCTCTCGGAGAAGCTGCGGATCGCCCAGCGGTACCTGGTTCCCCGGCAACTGGCGGAGAACGGGCTGAAGCCGGCGCAGCTCGCCATTCGGGCGGCGGCGGTGAGGCAAATCATCGCCCGCTACACCCGCGAGGCGGGCGTCCGGGAGCTGGAGCGGCAGATCGGGGCCATCTGCCGGGGGATGGCTGCAAAGATCGCCGCCGGGCGCGCCGCCCGGAAGACCGTCCACGTCAAGGACCTCCCCGCCTTCCTCGGGCCCCCCGAGTATGAGTCCGAGGTCGCCCAGCGGACCTCCGTGCCGGGCGTGGCCACCGGACTGGCCTACACCGCCTACGGCGGCGAGATCATCTTCGTCGAGGCCACCGCCTACTCCGGCAAGGGGCAACTGATCCTCACCGGGCAGATCGGCGACGTCATGCGAGAAAGCGCCCGCGCCGCCCTCAGCCTCGTCCGAAGCCGGGCCGAAAAGCTCGGCATCGAGCCGAAAAGGTTCAACACGCTCGACATCCACGTCCACGTGCCCGCCGGGGCCGTGCCCAAGGACGGGCCCAGCGCCGGCGTGGCCATGGCCACGGCCATGAGCTCGCTGCTGCTGGGGGTGCCGGTCCGCTCCGACATGGCCATGACCGGGGAGATCACCCTGCGCGGGTTGATCCTGCCGGTCGGCGGGATCAAGGAGAAGATCCTCGCCGCCAAGCAGGCGGGCATCAAGACGGTGCTGCTGCCGGCCCGCAACCGCAGGCACCTGCCCGACGTGCCCCCCGAGGCCCGGAAGCAGTTGCGGTTCGTCTTTGCCGAGACGATCGATGACGTGCTCAAGGCCGCTCTGGCCAGCCGCCGATCCCGGCGAAAGGGCGCAAAGCCCGCCCGCCCGGCCGCCGGGCCGGCCCGGAAGAAGCGCTGACCGGCGGGCGCCGAGCTCTGTCCCGAGGCTGCCGCTCATCCGCGTGCGGGTCCATGGAGGTGGGACTTCGTCCCACGCTACAGCCTGGGGGGTGGCACGGCTTGCTTGCCAAGCTGTGTTCCCAGATCGAGCGACACGGGTTGCGGGCAATTGATGCCACCCGAGAACTCGGTTTCTGAAACAGCTTACAAACGCCTTGACCGGCCGGGCGGGATAGGCGAGATTACACGTCGGACCGCCGCCCGGCAGGCAGGACGAGCTTATGGACGAGCCTATCGAGGAAATCCCCAGCGACTTGAGCCGCGCCGTCACGCGGAGAACCAAGATCTGCGCCTGGATCATCTTCATCGGCCTGGCGAACTTCCTGGTGTACACGGTGGTGTACCTTTCCCTCGGCGGGGACGCCATGAACGGGTACATCGAGGCCGAACGCGTCGGCCGGAAAACCGTGATGCATCATTACCTCGTCGCCCACGGGCATCCGCTGGAGGTCTCGCGGGGCGTGTGGATCTACTCGGCGGTGCACAGCACCAGCATCTGGATCACCATGGGGGCGGTGCTGCTGGCGATGCTCACGGCGGCCAAGGACCGGATCGTCTCGTCGATGCGGAGCACGGTCATCCGCGGGCGGACGTTCATCACCGTCGTGGCCACCATCGTGACGCTGATCTCGGTGCTGGTGACGATGTGGTTCGTGATCTACATGCTCCGGCAGTTGGTCTGGCCGGCCTTGGCCGGTGCCTCATGAGCGGGGTAGCGGCTGAGGTGCTCTCGCCCGGCGGGCCGGTGGCGGCGGCCTTGAGCGGCTACGAGCGGCGGGACCAGCAACTGGCGATGGCCGAGGCGGTGGAGTCGGCCTTCGCGGACGCCCGGCACCTCCTGGTGGAGGCCGGCACCGGCGTGGGGAAGAGCTTCGCGTACCTGGCCCCGGCTATCCTGGCCATTCAGGACCGCCGCCGCGTCGCCGTCAGCACCTACACCATCGCCCTCCAGGAGCAGCTCATCGGCAAGGACCTGCCGTTCCTCCGGAAGGCCCTGCCGGTGGAGTTCTCCGCCGTGCTGGCCAAGGGGCGGCAGAACTACCTGTGCCTCCGCCGCCTGAAGATAGCGATCGACGGGCGGGAGAAGCTCTTCGTCCGCCCGCGGCACACCGACCAGCTCCACCAGCTCGCCGAATGGGCCATGG
>CAZNSB010000051.1:0-4804 GCA_964575155.1 uncultured Planctomycetaceae bacterium
CGGCCTTGGTGAGGTTGGGCTTCTCGTTGGCCTGGGTGTCGGCCCGAGGCCTGGGGGCCGACAGGCCGCCCCCGGCCAGCGCTGCGACGCTCAGCAGGATGACTTTCATCCGCATGGCTGCATCTCCTTAGCGTTCGGGGCGGCGGCTGCGCCGCCGCGCGTCGCCGTGCCGGCGACGGCTACACGACACTGTTCGGGCATCTTACAGTCTGTACGTCTTGATCCAGTTGATCTGCTCTCTGGCTTTGGTCACCAATGATCCCTTGGGGAAGTTGTTGATGTAGTTGGTGTATGCGTCCATGGCCTTGACCCACTGGCCGAGGTGCTCGTAGTTCTCGGCGATGGCGAACTGTGCGGGTCCGGCCTTCGGGCTGCGGCGGTAGTTCCGCAGGAAGGCCTCGTATGCCTTGATCGCCTCGGCGTACTTGCCCTGCCGCTCGTGGTACTGGGCGATCTTCCAGGAGGCGTCCTCGGCCACGGCCGTGCCGCTGAACTGGCGGACGATCTCCAGGTACGTCTTCATGGCGGCGTCTGCGTCCTTGAGCTTGTCGGCGTAGATGCCGGCCATCCGCAGCAGCGCCTCGTCGGCCTTGTCGGCGGCGGCGACCTTGGAGGCCTTCAGGTACGACTCCACCGCCCGCCGCAGGGCGGCGTTGATCTTGTCCTGGCGGTCGGCGAGCTGGACGGCGGTGAGCATCTCGACCTCCTGCCCGGCCCGCTGGGCGGCGACGGCGACGTTGGCCTTCTGAAAGAACTGCTGTCGGCCGGCGAACCGGGCCTCCTGCATCTCGGCCTGCTGGTTCCTGCCCGCATCGCGGAGCTTGCTGATGATGGCCTCGTTCGTCACGGAGTCCGTTCTCCGTCGTGCCTGGGCCATTGCGTAGGCCTGGCGCTGGGCCTTCTTCTGGGCCAGCCTGACCGTCTGCCCGCGGGTGGCCCCCGCCAGCTTGAGCGACTCGTCCTCGTAGCTCTTGCCGACCAGGTACAAGGCGTCGTCGGCCAGGGGGCTGGTGGCGTATTTCTCGGCGACGCCCAGCAGGGCCTTGCGGGCCTTGGCCGTCTCGCCCATGGACAGATAGGTCGTGCCGACCTTGAAGAGGGCGTCGTCGGCGAGGTGGCTCTTCGGCCACCTGGCGGTCACCTTGCGGTACTCGATGATCGCCTTGACCGGGTTGGCGAGCTTGCCCAGCACGATCTCGGCGATCTGGTACTGGGCGTCGAAGGCCTTCCGCTGGCCCTCCTCGTCCACCAGCGCCTGGTACCGGGCCAGGTCCTTGAGGATGCCCACGCGCCGCTTGGCCTCGGGGGCCTTGGCGTCCTTGCCGTAGTCGGTGAGGTAGGTCCGGTAAGCCGCCATCGCCTCCCGCCACTGGCTGAGGTTGATGGTGGACTCGGCGATGGACCACTTGGCGTCGCGGACCCACGTGCCCTTGGGGAACTCGTTGATGACCCGGCGGTAGGCGGCGATGGCGTCGGTCCAGGCCTCGTTCGTCTGGTGGATGTGCCCCACCATCGTCAGCGCCTGACCGGCCGAGGGGTGACGCGGGAAGCTGTCCACGAACACCTCCAGCACGTGCAGGGCCTCCACCCAGCGCTTCTCGTTCTTCAGGGAAAGCCCGATCTGGTAGATCAGGTTCTGCACGCCCAGGTCGGCCCCGCCGCGGGCGAAGTTGATCTCCAGGTAGGTCTCCGCCGCCAGCAGGGGGCGCTTGAGGCTGTCGCGGTAGGTGCGGGCGATGCTCTCGGCGGCCTGGCGGGCCAGCGAGTGCGTCGGGTAGTGGATGATCAGCCCGTTCCAGACGGTGATGGCCTCGTCGTGGTAGCGGCGCCCCGCCAGCTCGACGGCGATGCCCCAGAGCATCTGCGGGATCTGCGCGATGTTGGGGTGGTCGTGGTAGGTCGCGGCGACCTGCTGAAGCTCCCCGGCGGCGCGGACGTACTGCCCCCGAGCCAGCGTGGGGCTGAACGCGTCCACCGCCCGCGCCTGGGTGAGGAAGCTGTTGGCGATCTCCCACTGCGCCGAGTGGACGGTGGCCTTCTCCTTGCGAAAGTCCTTGACGACCCCCTCCAGCGCCGCCCGAGCCTGGGTGAAGCGGTCGGCGACCTCGCTCAGCCGCTCCTGCCGAGAGGCGGTCTTCTTCCCCGGCTGGGCGGCCCAGGCCAGCAGGTCTCGCGCGATCACCAGCCGCAGCGACGGAAGCTCGCGGTCGGTGGGGTTGTCGGCCAGGTACTGCCGGCCGAGCTTGGCCGCCCGCTGCCAGCGCTGGATCGTGCGCCAGTGCTGGACCATGACCATGATCTCCCCGCGGGCCTGCTCGGCCGCCGGCGTGTGAGCGTACTTCGCCCGGATGGCCTTGAAGATATCGTAGGCCGACGCCAGGGCCTTCTCCTGGCGGGCGATCTCCGCGTCCGAGAGCACCGGCACCGCCGGGGCACGCTGCTGCTTCTGCCGCGCTCCGCGCTGGCCCTGCTGCTTCCCCTGTGCCTGTGGCTGCTTGTACGTCACCCGGTCACGCAGCCGGGCGATCTGGGCCGCGCGGCGCTGCTGGTAGCTCCGTATGGCCGCCAGCGTCTGCGTGTCCGACTTGGCCAGATCGTCGGCGGGCTTGGCGGGGGGAAGCTTCTTGTCCCCCCGGGTTGGTCCGGGCCGCGCCGCCGCGGCGCTCGCCTGCCCGCCCCCGCCGCCCGAGCCTTCCAAGCGGCTGATCGTTGCCGGCCGGCGGGGTCGCCCCAGCCCAAGCGTCGCGCCCCCCCTAAACTTCCTGTCGGCTTCTTTCATCTCCTCCCCCGGATAGGAAAGGCTGCCGAGGGCATCGTAGTCCCAGGCCGGCCGGGCTGGGACTAACTTGAGGGCTATTCCGGCCGAGGTCAGCGCTGTCAGCACCTTCTTCGCATGGTCGGGGATGACCTTGCCGAGGTGGCAGAGCCCCCGGGCCAGCTCGATCCGCTCCGGGCGGGCGATCTTCAGCTCGTCGGCCAGCAGGCCGGCGTAGATGCCCTCGGCCACGTCCCAGCCGCCGACCTCGGCGTACTCCAGGGCCGCCTTCATGACCCCGCCGACGGCGCCGTGGAGCAGGGCGCTGTCGGGATTGGCCTTGATGAAGGCCTTGCAGGCGTCGATGGCCGCGGTGAACTCGGCGCTGATCTTCGCCGGGGGCGCGGCCTCGGGCTTCTTCTCGGCCATCAGCTTGGCCAGGGCCTCGGTCGCCTTGGCGTGCAGGGCGCCGGCGGCGGTGTACTGCCACCGCTGGGCGGCGCTGGCCCCGCCGGCGGGGACCTGGGCGAGCACCTTCACCTTGGCGGCGAAGGCGGCCAGGTCGCGGTACACCGCCGCCGCCACGTCGTGCGCCTTGTGGGCGGTGAAGTGGGCGGCGATGGCTTCCAGGCGGGCGGCGGCGCTTCCGACCAGCAGGCTGTCCGGCCGGTCGGTGATGAACTTCTCATACGCGGCGATGGCCTTCTTGAAGGCGTCCGTCAACGCGATCTTCTCATTGGCCTTGTAGTGCCTCAGCGCCTTGGCCAGCTCACGCCGGGCCGCGCCCTCCAGCAGCGACGCCGCCCGAAGCTGAGCGTACGCCTCGGCCGCCGGCGCCGCGGCCGCGTCCTTCACGGCGACCGCCTCGGCGGCGATGTCGAAGTACTTCAGCCGCTGATAGTGGCTGATCACGCCGTCCCAGACGGCGCGGACCTGGCGGAGGAACGCGTCGCCTTCGGTCAGGTCGTCCTGGAGGACCCAGCAGATCTGCAGCGCCTTGACCATGCCCGCATCGAGCTTCCGCGGCACCCCCAGCCCCCCCGCCAGCAGCCGCCGATGCGTCCGCGTGACCTCATCGATCCACAGCACGGCGACGGCCAGCCTCCCCGCCCGCTGCGCCGCGGCGGGCAGGGCCGGTGCGAGCTGTTGGTAGGCGGCCTCGGCCACCCGGTAGTGGCCGGCGCGGACCCAGCGCGCCAGGTGCGCTGCGAGCTTCTTCAGCATGGCGGCGGCTTGGCCGGCGTCCCGCCCTACCCGCCCGGCCATCGCGGCGAGCATCTGCTTCTGGTGGTCGTTGAGCTGGGCGTTCGCCTCGGCGCTGCCGGCCTTGACGTTGTCGCTGAACACGCTCACGGCGGCGGCGCCCAGCAGATCGATCTGCCTGGACAGAACCGCGGGCCAGTGTGGGCCCTCCGCCGACACCGCCCCCAGCAGCCGGGTGTGGATCGCCAGCGCCATCCCCCGCGCCGGTAGCCGCTGGAACCGCTGGCAGTCCTTGACGATCAGGTCCACCGTCTTGACCGCCTGCTTGACGGCGGCGGGGTGGGTGCCGGCCTTGACCGCCGGCAGGGCGATCTGCACCGACCAGCTCAGCGCCGCCTTGGGGGCCGTCACCCTCGCCGGCCAGGGGACCAGGCTTGCCAACCGGCGCACCCGCTCGGCCAGTACGGCCTGGTAGGCCCAGGCAGGCGCCGTCGGGAAGTCCTTGGTGAGCAACGCATACGCCGCCACCGCGTCGGCCAGCAGCTTCGGCATCGCCCCGGCCGGCAGCTTGCCGGCCTTGGCCTGGTCCGTGAGGACCTTGATGGCGTGCTCGCCGCGGTACCTGGCCACGGCCCGCAGCGCCTCCAGCCGGCTCGGCTTCGGAAGCGGCGCCTTCAACAGCGCCTCCGCCCCCGCCACCGCCGCGGCGTAGGCCTGCCTCTTGCCGTAGTGATCGGCCAGGTGCTTGACGAACTGCTGCGTCAGCGCCGAGTCCCGGTCGGCAGGAAGCGACTGCATGACCGGCCCGGCGATCGCCAACGCCCAGCCGTACGGGGCCGCCAGCTT
>CAZNSB010000051.1:4904-8937 GCA_964575155.1 uncultured Planctomycetaceae bacterium
CCCAGCCGTACGGGGCCGCCAGCTTCACCACCCCCACCTGCGGCGGAAGCAGCCCGGTGAGATTCAGCACCCGCTGCGCCAGGGTGGTCTGGTCGCCCCAGGCAGGCGCCGCCGGGAAGTCCTTGTTGACCGCCGCATACGCCGCCACCGCGTCGGCCAGGACCTTCGGCATCGGTCCGGCCGGCAGCTTGCCGGCCTTGGCCTGGTCCGTGAGGACCTTGACGGCGTGATCGGCGCGGTGCCGCCCGACAACCCGCAGGGCGGCGTACCGGCTGTCCCGCGGCAGTTGAAGCTTCAGCAGCGCCTCGGCGCCGGCAGCCGCCACGGCGTGGGCCTGCTTGCTGCCATAGTGATCGGTCAGGTGCTTGACGAACTGCATCGTGAGTGCCAGGGCCTGGTCGCCCGGCAAAGGCGCCATCGTCGGTGCGGCGATCTCCAGCGCCCAGGCGTATGGAGCAGCCAGCTTCACGACCCTGGCCTGCGGCGGAAGCAGCCCGGTGAGATTCAGGACCCGCCCGGCCAGGGCGGCCTGGTCGGACCACGCGGGCGCCGCGGGGAAGTCCTTGTTGATGGTCGCATACGCCGCCACCGCGTCGGCCAGGACCTTCGGCATCGGTCCGGCCGGCAGCTTGCCGGCCTTGGCCTGGTCCGTGAGGACCTTGACGGCGTGGTCGGCGCGGTGCCTGGCCAGGGCCCGCAGCGCCTCCAGCCGGCTCGGCTTCGGAAGCGGCGCCTTCAACAGCGCCTCGACCCCGGCGATGGCCGCGGTGTACGCCCTGTTCCCGGCGTAATGGGCGTTCAGGTGCCCCAGCAGCCGCTGCGTGAGCTTCAGGGCCTCGTCCGTGCGGACGGTCTGCCGGTACACCTCGGCCGCCGCCGCCAGTGCGGCCTGGTCGGTCCCGGCCACGGCGGCGTCCTCGGCGGGCCGTCCACCCTGCCGGGTGATCGCCAGGTACGCATCCACCAGCCTCCGCCGCGCTGCCCGGAGCTTGGCGTGCCCGGCGTTGGCGGCGATCCACTTCTCCAGGGCCGCCGCCCCGGCCGGATCGGGCCTCCGGGCGAGGTCGAAGAGGATCAGCTCAACCTGGGCCTCGGCCGCGGCCGGCGTGCCGGCGTGGTCGGCCAGCACCTTCTTCAGCAGCGCCAGCCCCTTGGCCAGCTCCTCCCCGCCCATGCGGACCCGCGCCCGCCCGGCCAGGAGGGTGGTCTCCGCCGCGTCCGCCTGGGCGGCGTAGCGGGTGGCGATCTCCTGGAGGACGGCGAGGGCCTCCGGGGCCCGGCCCATCTCCACCAGCGCGGCCGCCTGGAGGGTCAGCACCTTCGCCCGCTGGGCGTCGGTGAGGGTCTTGTCGCGAAGCAGCACCTGGCATTGGGCGAGCGCCTGGGAATAGAGCCTCTCGGCCAGCATGGCCTCGACCAGGCGGAGCTTCACGTCCACCTTGGCCAACTGGCTGCGGAGGGCCTGGAGCATCTTCTTTGCGTAGGGCTCGTTGGGGGCCAGCACCAGCGTCCGGGACCACGCGGCGACGGCGTCGTCCACCTGCCCGAGCTGGTAGTGGGCCCTGCCCAGCCAGAGGAACACCTCCGGGTTGCGGAGGTCCGTCTTGGAGGCCCTGTCCAAGTGCTCGCGGGCCTTCTCGAAGTCGCCCTTGGCGTAGGCGTCCTTTCCCGCGTCGAAGGCCGCCTTCGCGTCGGCCTGGGCCCACGCCGCCGAGGGAACCACCGCCACCAGAGCCAATGCCGTCAGAAAGGTCACAGCGCGATGCATCGTATGTGCTCCTTTCGTGTCTGCTCGCAGACAGGTATAGGGTGCAGCGGGGCCGCTGCGTCGGTCGCTTGCTTGTTTGGACTCTCTATACCTCACGCGGTTCCGCAAAGGATGTAACAATCTCGTAAATTCCCCTCCTGTCCGCCGGCTGGTTCCGGCCTGCCGCCATCACCCTGTAAAATGGATGACCGGGCGGGGGGAAAATTCCTGCTCCTCTTACCCGCCTCGATCTGCCGGCGCGGGCGATTCTTTTGCCCGTCCGTTCTCGGAGTACACGGCTTCGCGCAGGCCCTTGACGTAGCCGATGGCGAACAGCCGGCCGGTCGAGGAGTACATCGGACGGCCGGTGGCGTCTCCGGCCATGGTCGGCACGTGATCGGGGCGGCAGACGCCGTCGTAGCCGACGTCGCGATAGGCCCGCATGCACTCGGCCATGTCCGTCTTGCCGTCGTCGTGGAAGGTTTCGACGAAGTTGGCGGGCGTGCCGCGGACGTCGCGGAAGTGCACGAAGAAGATCTTGCCCTGCCCGCCGAACCGGCGGATGACCGCGGGGAGGTCGTCGGTCATGAGGGTGAAGTTGCCCTGGCACAGGGCGATGCCGTTGACTTCGCTGGGCAGAAGATCGACGAGGCGCTGGAAATCCTCCACGCGCGACATGATCCGCGCCACGCCGCGGATCGGCGACAGCGGCGGGTCGTCCGGGTGCATGGCCAGCTTGACGCCGGAGGCCTCCGCAACCGGAACGACGCGCCGGAGGAAGCAGCGAAGGTTCTCCCAGAGCCGGTCTTCCGAGACCTCGCCGCAGGCGGCGAGCGGGGCGTCGCGCACCCGCTCGTGGTCGTAGCCCGTGACCAGGGCGCCGCCGCGCGACGGCGACGACCTGGTGGTCCGCAGCACCCCCAGCGGCATCCACTCGTAGCACCAGACCGGGATGCCCAGCCGGCCCATGTTCCGGATCAGCTCGCAGGCGACGTCGATCTGCTCGTCGCGCCCGTCCAGGCCGAGCTTCGCCGCGTTCAGCGGCGGGCGGCTCTCGATCACCGCCAGCTTGAAGCCGGCGTACTCGTACGCCTGTTTGGCCCGAAGCAGGGAAGCCTCGCTCCACGGCTGGGCGTCCGGGCCGGCGTTTGGCCGCGGACGCAGGTCGATTCCGGCGACCGCGTGCTCCACGCCGCACTGGCTTGCGAGCTGCCACAGCGGCGAGGGCTCGGCCGGCAACATCTCGGCAATCTGGATCATTTTTGTCTCCGCAGCTCCGGCCGCAAGGCACTCACCGGCCCGCGCCGGCGCGTTCACTCTCGGCCGATGTCCAGGGCCCGGGCGACGGAATGCTCGCACTCGAACCCGATCAGTTCCCGCGCCTTGTCGATGCTGACGAGCGCCTGCGAGCCCCGGATGGGGCGCTTCCGCCTGGTGACGTCCGGGAAGAGAATGCCCAGCAGCTTCTCCGTGTCGTACAAGAGCCGGTTGTGCGCATCGTTGATGAACAAGACGTGGCTGCCCTCGAAGTCGGCGACGAGGGCTTTCTCGATGGCCTGGGCACTGTCGCGCTCGTCCACGAAGGCCCAGAAGTTGGGGCGGTCGTGCATGTACATCCGGGCCAGCGGGTCGTCCCGGAAGCCCTGCCCGCGGAGGCCTGTCGGCTCGGCGCCGTACTCGAGCGGGCGCTGCCGGCGCCAGGCCATCGCCTTCTGGCGGGCGGCCGCCAGCCGCGCCAGCCGCTCGGCGGCCGGCAAGGCCGCGATCTCATCGAGCACGCCGTGGTCCCGCCGCACCGCCCGGCGATGCTCGTCGCTGGCCTGGTACCCCTGCCGGTGGACCCACGGCAGCCGCAGAGCGACGCTGGTGATGCGGTCGCGCCGCCAGTAGTAGCGGCCGACGTCCTCGATGAGCCCCTTGGAGAACGAGTAGGGGTCGGTGGTGAAGGTGGGGTGGTCTTCGTCGATGGGGAAGTACTGGAGGTGGGACAAGTCCACCACGCCCCACCAGCAGCCGAAGGCGTTGATGGAGCTGGCCTGCACGATGCGGCGGATGCCCGCCTTGGCGGCGGCCTCGAAGACGTGGAACGTGCCCAGCACGTTCACGCGGACGACCTCGTGCCCGGGCGCGCTCGTGGGGGCGGGAATCGCCGCCAGGTGGACGACGGCGTCGCAGCCGGCGACCTGCTCGCAGAGGTCGTCGAAGCACGTCACGTCGCAGGCGGCGTACTCGGCGCCGGGGACCTTCACGCCCGGGCGCCTGCCGACGACGCGGACGTCCCAGCCG
>CAZNSB010000051.1:8947-16707 GCA_964575155.1 uncultured Planctomycetaceae bacterium
TCGCCGCCCTGCCGACGTTGCCGGTTCCAGCTGTCACCAGTACTCTCATGTTCTGCCTGCCTGTCGGCGCCCTCGCGGCCGGGGGGACTACAGCAGCGTCTCCTGGTCCTTCTGGACCCTGTCCGTGGCGGTTTCCTCGCCCCACGTCAGGTGCTTGAGGTCGTCGGGAGTGTTCGTCTTGCGCCATTCGTGAAAGTCCGCCTCGATGCCCGCCGTCCATTTCGTGTCCATCTGCGCCGACGTGTATTTCCCCTCCCGCAGGCGCTGGAGGCCGAAGGTGTCACGCAGCCGCGCGCGCTCCGCGTGGACGGCGCACTCCTCGGACAGATGCGGCGGGATGAAGAGGATCCCCGCGGGCGTGCCGAGGACCACGTCGCCGGGCAGGCAGGTGGCGCCGCCGATGCGGCACGGGCCGTTCATGCTCACCATCGTCACGTCCCGAATGGGTGTGGGGTCGTTGCCGCGGTAGAACGTCTGGAGGTTCTCGATGCCCATGACCTGCTGGAAGTCGCGAATGCCGCCGTAGATGACCTGCCCGCGGCGGGTGCGCCGGGCGATGGCCGTTCCCAGGTTGCCGCCGGAGAACGTCCCCTCATACACCTTGTCGAACATGTCCACCACCAGCACGTCGTCCTCGACGAGCGTCTCGATGACCCAGGAGTTCATCTCCCCGATCCGCCCTTCCTGCTTGTGCCCGTGCTCCATCAGGCAGCCGTGCAGGTCCGGGCGCCGGGGCACGAACACCGCGGTGACGGCCCGGCCGACGAGGATCTTCCCGGGGTGCATGATCTTCCAGTCGCCGACAAACTGGTACTTGTAGCCCTTGCCCCAGAGGACGGCCCAGGCCTGTTCGGTGGCGACCTTCTCCATCCGACGAAGGAGCCCGTCCGGCACGCATGGGCGGCCGTTGTCGAAGCGCTCGCCGGCCCATTCGGGGGTCAGTTGGGCGATGTCGTCAGGGCAGTCGAATTGCATGACCTGGCTCCGATCCTTCCAAGGCGTCCGCGGCGGCTTGCCGCCGGCCGCCACCATGATGGCCGAAACGCGAGTCTGCCGCCACAGGTCATTGCCGGATTCGTGCGTGTCCGGTTAAAGCTTTCTTCATCCGGCCGCCAGGACCTTCGCCCGCGGGGCGTTGCCGCCAACCGTCAGCGTCCCTTGCTCCGGCCGGCCCAGGCGGCCTGGAAGAGGCGGACGTCCTCGGCGATCATGTCGGGCTTGTCGCGGGTGAAGACGCCGACGCAGACGGCGTCGGCCGGCCGCATGGCAGCGGCGGCGAAGGCCAGGGCCTCAGCCGGCTCGTTCCGGCCGGCGGCCATCACCTTGTAGTGGATGACTGGGCGGGAGAGGGTCTGGATCGTCTCCGCCATCTTCTGGCGGTCTTCGTCGTGGAACCACTCGGCCATGCCGCTGAGAAGCTCGGCGCTCTTGTCCCGATGGGCGGCGTTGTAGTAGCTGCACATGTAGAAGTCCACGTCGAGGTTCTCCTCGGCCCAGGCGAAGAGGTCGGGGTTGTGCCCGGCGATGCCGACCGGAAGCCCGGCCGAGCGGATCAGCTCGATGCCGCCCAGGACGTCGGCGAACTCCTTGTCGGCGAAGCTGCGGTCCATCACCCCGCCGTGGATGAACATGGCCTTGGCGCCGCCGTCGACGGCCATGCGGGCGACGCGCTCGGTCGGCCCGACGCCGGGGCAGGTCTGGCCGACCCACTGGAGCGTTCCCCCCTCGTCCCAGTACTCGGTGAGCAGGCGGAGGATGTGCCGGTCGGCGCGGGCGATGAGGGTGTCGATGCCGGCGTTCTCGGCCTGGCGGAGGGCCTCCTTGATGCGGCCGGTGGTGTAATAATGGACCATCTCCTCGGCGGCCCGGGCGGTCTGGTGGGCGAACCCGCTGAAGGGGTTGGAGCCGAGGATGAACCGGCTGACGGCCAGCTCGCCGATCCGGATGGTCTCCATCCAATGCCCTTTCGCGTCCCCGCCCCGCCCAACGCCCCGGCCGGGCGGCCCCTTCGCACCCAGCGTATCCGAACTTGGCGGCCGCGTTCAATTCCCCTGCTTGAAGCGCAACTGGCTCTTCCTGACCGTGAAGGTGTGCACGACCTCGTCGTCGATGTTGATGATCCGATAGGTGATCTCGGGGTCCGGCTTCGTGGTGTCGAACGTCAGCAGGCCGTAGGAGCATTTCTTGTTGTAGCTGAACAGCGCCCCCTTCATGGAGCCGTGGGTGTGGACGTTGGTCAGCTTCGAGCTGTTGGCCTCGTACAGGGTGTAGCCGGTCGGCCGGTCGGTCTTCCAGACGTCGGAGCGGTGCCGGTCGGCGGAGATGAGGAAGACGCCCCCGATCCGGCTGCTCTCGATGAATGAGAAGATCTCCTCGCGTTCGGCGGGAAACCCGTCCCAGGTGTCCCTGCTTCGGCCCTTGGTGCCTTCGGCCCAGGGCACGGGGCTGGCGAGGACCTTGAAGGTCGCCTTGGAGTTACGGAGCTTTTCGAACAGCCACTTTTTCTGGTCTGGGCCCAGCATGGTCGGCCCGCCGGCCTCCCGCCCGCGGGTGCGGTAGTACCGCCCGTCGAGCATGATGAAGTCCACGTCGGCGATGGCGAAGTGGAACCAGCACCCGGGGCGCTTCCGCCCGCCGCCGTAGTAGGGGTTGACCCAGTTCTCCCGGAAGACGCCCCAGACGGCGAGCTTCCACGGGGGTTGATCCACGTGCGGGGTGCTGAGGCAGTCGTCGGTGCCGAAGTCGTGGTCGTCCCAGATGGCGTAGACGCACGTCGCCGCCGTCAGCCGACGCCACTCCGCGCGGGACTGCCGGCGGTAGTAGCAGTATCGCTGCGTCGGGGGGACCTTCGGCGTGTCGATGTACACGTTGTCGCCGAGCATCAGCAGGGCCAGGGGCTTCCGCCCGGCGATCGTGTCCCACATCCGCTCCCGCCAGGGCGTGTACCCCGCCCCGCCGCCGAAGGCGATCTGAAAGCGCCGCTTCGAGCCGGCCGCGGGAAACGTCCGGAACGGGCGCGCCAGCGGGAGGTCCTTCACCACCTCCCCGTTCACCCGCACCGTGTACGTATACGGCGTGTCGGGCTTCAGGCCGGCCACCTCCACCACCGCCGTGTAGTCCGCCCCCCGGGCCGTCCTGGCGGTCCCCGAGCAGACCCCGCCGAGGACCTCGGGCCCGGCCGGAAACGCCCTGACCTCCACCGACGCCTCTTCGGCCGTCCGCAACCAGAACCGGGCGCCCCCATCGGTCACCGCGCCCAGCATCGGGCCGTGGATCACCACCGGCCGGCGGGCCTTCAGGAAGCTCCGGAAGGCTTCATGGGCGACGAGCGGCCTGGCGAGGTGCCTGGGCCCGGCGAGGAAGCGGCCGATGGGCAGCCCGGCCTGGACGGCGTGCCTGACGGCCGCCATGGCCTTGTCCATCTCCTTCCTGTTGGCATGCGCCAGGGCCAGCCCGTAGAGGCTCTCGAGGTCGTTGGGGTCTTTGGCGAGGTCCGCCTGGAAGCCCTCGGCGGCGGCCTCGTGCTTGCCGGCGGCCATCAAGGTGACCAACTGGCGGTGGATTCGCTTGTACGGCCTCTTTCGCTTTCGGGCGGCGTGGGCCTGGTGGGTCGGCGACGCCAGGAGGCACCCGGCCAGCAACAGGATCAGAGTCTCTCGCGAAGGTGTCATGTCGGTCTCCCTTCCCGCCCCGCCGGGCCCGGTAGGCCGGCTCAGTCGACGGCGCTCATGGCGATCCGGGCCGAGAACAGCCCGTCGCCGTCCCCGGTCCACTTGACGTAGAGGACCCGCCCGGCGGCGGCGGCGAGGGGGCGGGCCTCCTTCCCGGCCAGCGCCCAGGACTTCCCCGCCGCGGCGTCGTGAAGGTGGACCTCCCGCTTCCACCCGGCGTAGGCTCGGAGCATGACCATCGTCGTCGGCGTCGGCCCCGGGCCGACCGGCAGCAGCCAGTTGAGCTTGGCGACCGTCTTGCCGCCCGCGCGGTCCCAGACGCAGCAGAAGTGCGTCAGCGGCTTGAGGCGGAAGTCGCGGTAGTAGAGGAATCGCCCGTCGCGCGTCCACCGCGGCGGGGTGCCGATCAGGTTCCACCCCTTCCCTTCCAGCGGCAGCTCGGCCGTCTGCCGGTCGGCCTTGGGATCGTAGAGGACGAGCCTGCGGGCGAGCGAGCCCTTCTCGGCCGGCTTGGCGAGCATGGCCATGACCTCGGCGGTCGGGCAGCAGCCCCGGGGCAGCCCCACGAACCTCCGCCGCTCAAACCGCAGCTTCTTCGCGTCGGCGGCGTACACCGTCCCCGTGCCCCGCTTCAGGTCGTAGCAGAGGGCGTAGATGTTCTTTCCGGTCCTGTCGAAGCTCGGCAGGACCGTCGGGCCCTCGAGGTCGAGCTTGGTGAGCTTTCCGGTCGGGACGTGGTACAGGGCCGCCTGCATCCGGCCGCGGTGGCCCGGCTCGGTGTACCCGTCCTTGTCGGCGTCAACGCCCACGCCCAGGACGATCCGCTGGCCGGTGCGGTCGAACAGCCGGCTGGTGAAGAGGTAGGCAAACACGTCGTCGCTGGTGACGGCGGGGACCGGCAGGACGGTGTCGGTCCCCCGCGCCAGGTCGCGCAGCACCAGCCGGCGGACCGTGCGCCGACTGCCGAGGACCTCCACCGGCTCGGCCTTCTCCTGGAGATACAGCAGCCTTTGGCCGTCGGGGCTGACGTGAACGTCGGGCGGGCCGCCGAACTGGGGCTTCCAGCCCCCCCGCGCCAGCCGGGGCCTGGGGGGGATCACCAGCTTCTCGTCCACCAGCTTCGGCTCACCCGCGGCGCCGGCCGACATCGCCAGCAGCAGCGCCAGCCCGATCCGTCCACTTCGCACAGCGTCTCCTTTCAACCCGTTGGCCGCCGCACCGCCTGGCGGGTTCCGCGAGGCGTCTTGCTCTCCGCCGGCCGGGAGGCGGCCTGGGAGCGGGACATCCCCACAAGGGCGTCTATCTGGTCGGCGACCCACGCCTCGCGGAGGACCTCCGCGGCGTGCCCGTGGAGGGGCAGGGTGATGAACTTCTTCGGGGCGGGGGCGGCCTGGAAGACCGCCTCGCTGTGGGCGTAGGGGATGATGAAGTCCCACACCCCGTGGGCGATCCGCAGCGGGCATCGAAGCCGCTTCGCCGCCGTCACCGCCGACGCCTCCTCCGGGTCGAACCCGGCCAGCTCCCCCGCCCGCTTCAGGGCCTTCTCGAAGTCGGCCGGGCTCTCCAGCAGGAGGATCCGCCTGGCCCCGGCCCGCGCCGACGCCGGCGGCGCCAGGGCCAGCACGCCCCGGCACCTGGGGTCGTGGGCGGCGTACTGGATGGCCACCAGCCCGCCCATCGACGCGCCGCAGGCGTAGATCCGCTCGCTGACGGCCTGTTCCTTCAACAGCGCGTCCAGCACCAGCTTGATGTCCTGCTTCTCCTTGACGCCCCAGGTGGTGTACTCCCCCCCGCTCCGGCCGTGGGCGCGAAGGTCCGGAAGCACCACGTCCCAGCCCCGATCCGCCAGGATGCCGCCGAGGTTGAGGAACCAGCTCTTGCTCGTCAGCAGCGGGTGCAGGACGACCGCCGTGCCCCGCGCGGGCCTCTTTTCGCCGGCCTTCTTCGGCGGACGCGCCCGGATCACCCAGACGTCGATCTCGCAGCCGTCGGCGGCCTTCACGCGGCGGTGCAGGGAGATCCGCCCCCGCTTGACCAGTTGCTCGCCGGTGCCGGTCAGGCCGAGGGCGACCTTGCCGAACGCGGCCGCCGGCTCGATGATCTTCCGGGCGTTGGCGTCGTGGTCGGCGCCCTTGCCGCAGCCGGCGAGGCCCGCGGCCAGGAGGAGCACCAGGTTTCTCCGCGTCTCGCTCATTGGTCTCAGGCCCCCGCCCCGCGGCCGGGCCCGGGCCGGGCCATGATAACCTTTCGAAGCCGCGAAGGCGACCCCGTCCGCACGCTCACTCCAGACCCGAGGCGAGCTGCTTGATGCGGTACTCGCCCTCGGCGCCTTCCAGCTTCAGCCGGACCGTCTGGCCGACGGCCTTGCCCATCAGCTCGGCGGCGAGGGCGGCCCGGTAGCTGTAGATGTTCCGGGGCAGGTCGGTGTCCCAGACGCCGAGGAAGGTCATCGTGAGCTGGCTGCCGTCGCCGATCCGCTCCAGCAGCACGCGCGAGCCGATGCCGACGCTCTCGGCGGGCACGTCCTCGGGGGCGAGGATGCGGGCCCTGGCGATCTCGTCCTGGAGCTTTGCGGCGCGTGCGCGGAGGAGGTCGCGCTCCTCGATGGCGGACTTCCATTCGCTGTTCTCGCTGAGGTCGCCGTGGGCGGCAGCGGCGCCGATGGCGCGGGCGTTGGCGAGCATCTTCACCTCGACGATCTCCTTGAGCAGGTCCTCGCGGCGGTGCAGGGCCGCCTCCGTCGTCCACGTCACGTTCTCGTCCTGCCAGGGCTCCACCTTCGCCCGCGCGAACAGCCCGTGGAACCGCTCCCGGAGGAGGTTGAGCATGTCCTCGCGGATCGTCTCGGCCAGCCCGACGCAGCGGTCGATCCGGACCTTGAAGGTCTCCGCGACGGCCTCGGTCATCTCCTCGACGGCCGCCCGATACCCGGCGTACCCGCCCGCCGAAAGCGACGAGCGAATCCGCTGGCGAAGCCTTCTGCGGTCCTCCCCGCTCAACTGCGCGTCGTGGTCCACCCTCTGGAGCGCCTCCAGCAGCCGCGAAAGCAGCTCCACCTTGCCGGCCGCGCACGCCGGCGGCCGCGACGGCCCCCGCCACAGCCACAGGCAAAGCTCAAGGTTCCCGGCCGGGTCCGCCTGCGCCCTGGCCACGGCGGCCTCGACGACGTGGCCGGCCCCGGCCGCCTGAAGCCGGGCGGCGATCTCGTCGGCCTGCCCGGCGGGGGCGAGGTCCAGCAGGGCCTCCAACTGCCCGGCGGCGTCGTCGCGCTCGGCCAGCCCGTCCAGCCCCCCGCCCCAGAGGGCCGGGTCCGCGAGTCCGGCCACCGCCCCGGCGGGATCGGCCGCGCCCGCCAGGACCTCCGCCGCCGAGGGGACCGCCCCCCGCGGTCCGGGAAGCCCCAGCGTCCCGGCCGCCCGGACGGCCAGGGCGGCGGCCAGGGCGTCGGCGGGCCGGCCGGCACGAAAGGACCTCGCCTGCTCGGCGAGCGACTCGATGAGCCCGCCGGCAAACTCGGCGTTGGGCGGCAGCTTGCGGGCCTTCAGCTCGCGGGCGTATTCCCGCAGCACCGCCAGCTTCTCCAGCGGCATCCTTGCCCCCGCGGCCGCCGCCGCCAACTCCTCCTCCAGGCTCCGCCCGTGGGGATAGTAGATGACCTCGGTGGGGTTTCGGCCTTGGAGGGAAAGCTGCCGGCAGCGTTTGGCGGCGGCCCGGGCGCGGGTCCACCAGCGCGACCACTTTTCGGCAGGCAGGTGCCGCCCGGCGAGCTCGGCCTTGACGGCCGCCGAGTCCGTCCGCCCGCCCCGGGCCAGGCACAGCCCGATCAGCACGGCCGCCGGGTCGGCCTCCAGGAGCCTGCCCAGCTCGCGCCGGCGGTGCTGGCGGAGCACGCGGAAGTCCGCCGCCCCCGCCAGGTCGTACTCGTCGGCCAGGGAGCGGGCGTCCATCACCACGGGCTCGCCGGCGGCGTCGGCCAGCTCGAACTGCCCCGAAGCCGGGTCGTACCCACACGCCCGCAGCACTCGGTTGTCGAGGCGGCTGGCCAGGTAGCCGCCCTCGCGGACGGCCAGGCACACATCGAGCGTGCGG
>CAZNSB010000052.1:0-16649 GCA_964575155.1 uncultured Planctomycetaceae bacterium
GCCCCCGGCCGGGTCGTTGTCGCCGCCCGCGCGGGCGGGCCGCTGAACGCCCGGCGAGGGGGTCTCGGCATCGGCGTGGCGGGGACCTGCGTCGGGGTGGGCGGGGCGGGCAGGTCCGGCGCCGGGGGCGACTGCGGGGGGGCCTCGGCCGGCGAGGGCAGCCCCGCCGCGGGCGTGGGGGATTCGGGCGCGTCGGGCGCCGGCGGCATTGCGGTCCTTGCCTGCGGCCCTTGCTGGCGCGGTGGCGCGCGATTGGGCTTGCCCGCTGCGTCGGCCACCTCGGCGTCGCCCTGATCGCGGGCCGGGGCGGCTTGCCTGTCCCCCCGGGCGGGAGGCCGGGGCGATGGTCCGTGGCCTGCGTGGTTGTTCGACTTGACGCTTCCGTCGACCGCGGAGGCGACTTGCGGCGTGGCGCCGTCGCCGGCGAGGCACCACCAGCCCAGCAGGAAGGCCACACCCGCCAGCAGCACGCCCCCCCCCGCCGCCAGCAGCAGGCCCTTGCTGCCGCGGGGCCGCCATCCCGCCGCCTCGACGCCCCAGCCGGGCTCAGCGGGCCCCTCGGGCGCAGCCGCCTGCGGGGGGGTGCCAGCGTCGCCGGGCTCGGCCTCATCGGGGTCTTGTCGCGGGGTGTCGGGCTCGGGCTCGGCTCGGGAGGTGATGCCCAGCCGACCCACGCCATAGTTGGCTGGCGGGCGCGGCGCTGGACCTCCCGTCCCCTGCCCGGCCGGAGAGGGCGTCTCCAGCCGACCCGCCGCCAGGTTGAGTCTTTTCTGCGCCATGACGCAATCCGTCGCCCGCGCTCACGCCGCCGGTCGGGGGCTTCCCGAGCCGCGGCTTATTTCACGCACGCCGCCTTTCGGAGTATCTTCTTCCAGCCGGCGGGCCTTCCGCACGCCTCCGTCGTCTCCTCCTCCGCGCGCGGCGGCGATGCGCCCGCATCGTCCTGCCCGCCCATGCTTTGCAGCATCGCTCGCAGCGCAGGATAGTCCTGCTCCGGGTCGGGGGCCTCCCCGACCGGGGGGGGCTCGGCGGGACGGTCCGGCTCCGCCGGCTCCGCCCGATCGGCCTGATGGTCCTCGGCCGCGGCCGCCGGCGGGGGGCCTTCCAGCTCCTCCGGGCCGATTCTCCCCGTCTGCTCGTCCTGGCCTTCCGGCTGGGCGGGGGTCTCTGAGGGCGGGGTCTGGCAGGCGGGTAGCTCGGCGGGCGTTTCCTCTTTTTCCGCGGGCACATCCGGGGCGGCCTCGGCTTCGGCCGGCGGGACCTCACAGACCCACTCGGCGTCGCCGGGCGGCTCCGGCTGGGGGGGCGGCGCGCTGGCGAACGCGGACGTCTCGGTAGGCCCGGCTTCGGGGGCCGCCTCCACGGTGGCCGGCGGCGCCTCGATCGGTGCGTTGAGGATCGGCTGCTCGGGCTCGCCCGGCGGGGATTCCGCCGCCGGCGGGGCGAGTTCCGGGGATTCCGCCGGGGGCGGCTCCGTCTCGGCCGGGGCGCAGGGCGGGGGCTGCTCGGCCGGCCACGCGCCCTCGCCGGCCGAAAGCGGCTGTTCCTTCTCCACCGGCGCGAAATGCCCGAGCATGGCGTCGACCTGCCGGCGCATCTTGTGGGCCGCCTGGTTTTCGTCTTCGGTCAGGGGCGGGTGGGGGAGCTGCTGCTGGGCGGCGAGCGCAGCGGGCGGCCGGGCGCCCAGGCCGATGACCTCGTGCGCCAGGGACATGTAGTCCTCGGCGGCGTGGCTCTTGGGGGCGTAGGCCAGGATGCTCTGCCCGCACCCGGGGCATTCCCGGACGCGGACGTTCTCCCGGATGACCGTCTGGAAGACCTTGTGCGGCAGGGCCCGCTTGAGTTCTTCGAGGATGAGTCGGCTGAGCCTGGTCCGGGCGTCGTACCGGCAGGCGAGCACGCCGGCCAGGACGATCTCGTGCCCGAACCCCTGGCGAATGTCCTCGAAGGTGGTCAGCAGGATCTTCAGCCCGTCCAGGGCGAGGATGGACGTCTCGACGGGCACGATGGCGTGGGTGGCGGCCAGCAGGGCGTTGCCGATCAGCCGGTTTCCCAGGGAGGGGGGGCAGTCGATGAGGACGTAGTCGAACCCGCCCAGTTGGGACAGCAGCTTGCGGAGCTGCCCTCCCTGGGTGGGGCGGAGGTCGTGCGCGACCGAGTCCAGCTTGCCGCTGCCGGGGGCCAGCCAGACCCCCGGGATCACCTCGGGGATGGGCTCCAGCCCCTCCCCTCGCCACAGGGCGTCGGCGAAGCGGGTGTCCTCCTCCACGCCCAGCCAACGCGAGGACGCCGCCTGCCCGTCCAGGTCCACCAGCAGCACCCGCTTGCCCAGCCGGCCGAGGGCCGCCGAAAGGTTCACCGCCGTGGTCGTCTTGCCGGTCCCGCCCTTCTCGTTGACGATCGCTATGGTCTGCATGTTGGTCTCAGCTCCGCAATCGATGTCCGCGGGTCGCCGCCGGGCGGCGGCGGATCGGGGCGGGCCGGTCCCGCCGAGGCCGTTGGCCGCTCCTTCCCGGTTGCCCGCATGCCGTTTCCTCATCCCGCCGGTGTGGGGCCCAGGCTGAGCCCGATGGCCACGGCCCATGCCGGCTGGGGCTGCCGGGGGTCCGGCCCGTCGTTCCACCCCGCCTGCGGCGGTCGCTTGACGCCGGCCATCGGGTCCCCGACCTGCGCGGGCAGGTTCAGTCGCTCGGCGATGGCCTGGCACAGCCTCTTGTCGTGCGCCTGCCCGCCGAGGAAGACCACGCGCTCGATGGGGCGGTTGCGGAAGGACGATTCGTAGTACCGCAGGCAGTCGGTGATGTCTTCGGTGATGCCTGCGATCTTGACGTCGAGCAGGCGGAAGAGGTCGTCCTCCGCCGCGGTGTGCTCGGGCTGCTCGAGCATCTTCCGGCGGACGGACTGCGCCTGGGCGCAGGAGATCTGCAATGCCCCGGACAGCTCCAGGTCGAGGGTGTGCCCGCCCACCGGCAGGTTGCGGGCGAAGATCATCTTCTGCCCGCGGGCCAGCACCACCTGGGTGCTGGCCGAGCCCATGTCCACGAACAGCGTCACCCGAGATTCGTCCGACGCCCGACGGAACAGCCGGGCAAAGCACTCCACCAACGCGCACGCCTCAATGTTCACCCTCACCACGTCCAGCCCCGCGCGCCGGGCCATCGCCAGGTACGCCGCCAGCTCGCCCCGGCGCACGGCGACGACGATCCGCTCCTGCATCTGGTCCTTCTCGCCGTAGACCGTCCCGGTGGGCATATGTCGAATGATCGCCTCCGCCGCCGGATAGGGCAGACTGGCCTGGACCTCCTCGATGACGGCCAGATCGACCTGATCCGGGGGGACAACGGGGATCTTGACCGGCTGGACAAAGACGGCGCCGGCCGGCAGGGAGAGGACGGCCTTTCGTCCCTTGAAGCCGGCGGACTTGAGGATTCGGCGGGCGGCGCCGGCCTGGAAGTCCAGCCGGCGTTCGGGGTCCTCGCGGCAGTCCGGCGGGATCTCGGCCGAGCCTGCGGCCAGCAGCTCGACGCTGTTGGCCCAGTTCCGCAGTTGGGCCATCTTGAGCCGGGTGGTGCCCAGGTCCACGCCGATGGGCAGTCTCGTCTGCCTCTTGATCCTCAGCCCCATGGCGCATCTCCACTGGAGACAGGGCGTTGGAGGGCTCCCCGGTCGGGCTGAGTTGGGCCAGCCCGGGCACGCGACGACACCCGCGGGCAGCGCGACAATCCCGAAGGACTCAACGCTTTGCGCCCCAGCCTCGCGACTGGTTTGCCTTTTTCCGCCTTGTCCGCCTTCTGCTACTACATGTACCTTAGGTTACGTTTCCACCGCGGACTACTTTCCCTCCACATGGATTGAGCCCCCCGCACCAGCGCAAGCCCCGGACGCCGCCGACCCACACAGGTGCAGAGAAACCAGCCCCCCGCGCCTGCCTGCTGCAGGCAGGGAAGCGGGGGGTTGTCTTTCTTCAAGGGCCCGGGCCTCACGGCGGCGGGGGGGCGGTCTTCCTGGCCGGGGAGGAGGTCGCCTTCGGCTGGTCGGTTCCCGGGTGGGCCCCCGCCGGCTGGAGGATGAGGCCGCCGCCGCGCTCCTTCTTGGCGGCGCCGGCGAGGCGGTCCCGGCAGCTCTTGAAGCTCGCCTCGGCCCTGGCCAGCAGGTGGCCCGCCGAGTCGGCGATCTGCCGGTCGGCGTGTCGGGTGGCGGCCCGCAGGGCCGGCACGATGGCCGTCCCCAGCTTCGTCAACTGTTTCCGGGCCGCCCGGCGGTGCCGGTACCGGCCGCTGCCGAGCTGCTCGATCAGCTTCCGGGCGCGGGCGTTCAGCTCGGCGTTCACGAAGCCGCTGGCCAGCATCGGCTTTTCCCGGCCGGCGCTCTCGATCCGGCGCCACCAGCCGTCGAACTGCTCGAAGGTGCCCTCGGGGAAGCGCCGGGTGAGCAGGCTCAAGGCCGACGAGTGCGTCTGGGACCACGTGAGCTTGCCTTCGCGGACGGCGCGGATCGCCGCCGGCACGATCCCGCGGAGCTCGTGCTCCACGGCGTACTCCAAGGCGACGGCCGAGGGGACCCCGACGAGGGTGTGGTCAACCAGCTCGTGGGCGTTGTCGACCTTGGCGTCCAGCAGGAGCCGCAGGGCGACGAGGCGGTGGGCGTAGTCGGGGGCGGGGGAGGGTTTTCCGCGGGCGATCCTCTCCAGCTCGGCCCGGAAGAGGAGGGCCTTGTCCTGCCACTGCGTCAGCGCGTGGAGGACGTCGCCTCGGCGCTGGGCGTTCCGGCCCGGATCGACCAGGCAGGGACGCACCAGCGGCGCCAGCACGTCGGACCGCCCGGCGGCACGCCCGAGGCCCCCGCGCAGCACGGGCGTGACGACCTCGGGGTCCGGGTGCAGAAAGACCTGCTTGAGCAGCTTGGCGTCCCGCGGGAGCAGGTCCGCACGGGCGGCCGAGTATGCCCGGGCCATCCGCCGCTGCGTGCTCCGGTCGCCGGCGGCCAGCAGCGCCTGGGCGAAGGCGTCCGGCTGGGCCCGCTGGGCGGGGCACCCGATGTACCCCCAGCCGTTCACCGACGCAAAGCTCGCCGCAAAGTCGCGCACCTGCTTGTCCTCCCCGGCGATGTGATCGAGCATGCGCTGGAACTTTCCGCCCGGGGCCTGCCGGCCCCCCCGCCCGGCAATCAGATCGGCGATCGCCTGCGCCAGCGGGCTGGCCGGGCCGTCCAGGGGAAGCAGGTAATAATAACTGTGTGTGTACCGCCCGGAAGAGACCTGCTTCCGGACGTAGTGGATGTAGTTGATCTGCCACATCTGCTTGTTGCGGACCGCGTACCGGCGCACCAGCGCCAGGTAGTGTCTCTTCCCGAGGTCCGTCGAGAGAGTTCGGGACGACCCCAGGCTCACCGTCACGTTGATGGTCTCCGGCTTGAAGCCCTTGGGGTCGGCGCGGAGGTCGGCGACGGCCCGCAGCCGCAGTGTCTTCCTGCCGGCCAGCTTGGCCGCCGACTTGCCGTCGGGCAGCTCCACCACGAGCAGCCGGTAGTCGCTCCGCTTGAGCAGGCTCCGCTTGGACCACAGGGCGGTGAACAGCGTGGTCGGCGCGGAGGCGGGCTCCCCGGCGGCCGCCGCCGGCACCAGAAGCCCGATCAGGCAAAGCCATCCGCGGGTTTTCACGCAACGACCTCCCATGGCGCTGCATCTCCGGCCAAGGGCTCGCGCAGGGATAACTCGGCCAGTCTGCACCACTTGGGGGCCGTGGGCTGCGCCCCGACCCCCGGCCGTCGTTCAAGTCATTCCTGCGTATTCCTGCGGGAACCCCAACCATACCACAACCCCCGGCCGGCGGGAATGCCAAGAGTTGACCGCCCGCCTGCCGCTTTGGGCGGGCGTCATCGGCGGCTGCTCCTGCGGCCATGGAGGGAAAGAGAGTGAAGGCCGCGGAGGAACCCGCGGATGGATCAGCCCCCTGCGACTTGGCACCGGGGGGAGGGTCGCCTGGCATTCGGCTTCGGCGCCCGGCGGCGTCGGCCCGGCCGGGCGGATCAGAAGGCGGCGCCGGCCTGCTTGCCGGGGATGTAGTAGCTGGGGCAGATGAAGCGGAACATCCTGGCGAACCTCTGGGCCCTTTCGAGCTGGGCCTGGTTCTCCGCGCGCATGGCGTCCAGCTTCTGATCGACGGTGTTGGCCAGCCAGGCGTGGGTGGCCTGGTTCTTCTCGGCCTCGGAGGCGAACTGGCTGCGGATCCTGCCCAGCTCGCCGTGGTCCAGCCAGAGGCCGGCGCACCTGGGGCACTCGTCCACCTCGACGTGGCGCTTCACGCCGAAGAAGTGCCGCATCATGACGATGCCTTCGCACCTCGGGCACGTCCTTCGGGCCTCGTAATCGACCACGATCCCCTCGTCCCGCTCGATGTCCAGGAGGCCTTCGCCTTCGACCTCATGCGGGTCGTCCACTTTCCTCAACTCGAACGGATCGAACCAGATGCCCCCACATCCGCCCTTGCAGACGTCCACCGTGATCTCGCCGACCGTCCTCTCCTGTAGTGCGTTGCCGCATGCCGGACATTTCACCGTGCTCTTCTCCTTCCTTCTGGCGGGCCCGCCGCGGCCTTGGCAGCGCGGCAGGCCCCCGCAGGTTCTCCCGGCCCACGGTTGGCGGGCACTCCTATTCATTCGGCAGTTTGGCCGGCGGTGTACAGTTAGGCGCCGTGGTGCTAGGCTGGTGTGGCAGGCCCCCGGCCGGGGCGGCGTTTCGGCCCGCCCTCCCGCACAGATGCGGGCCGGCAGGTGCGTGTAGCGTCGCGGAGGTGCCCCATGGCGGAGAAGGCTTCCATCCCGATCGAGCGGATCGACGAGTTTCGCTGGCGGATCCCCCGGACCGCCAAGCCGGGAATGCGCGTCGACGGGATCATCTACGCCAGCGAAAAGCTGATGGAGCACATTCGCGGGGAGCAGGCGGCCGAGCAAGTGGCCAACGTCGCCACCCTGCCGGGGATCGTCGGCGCCTCGCTGGCCATGCCGGACATCCACTGGGGCTACGGGTTCTGCATCGGCGGGGTCGCCGCCACCGACATCGACGCCGGCGGGGTGATCTCCCCCGGCGGGGTCGGGTACGACATCAACTGCGGGGTGCGCCTGCTGCGGACGGACCTGAAGGCCGCCCACCTCCGCGGGCGGATCGCGGACCTGGTCAACCAGCTCTTCCGCGACGTGCCCGCCGGCGTGGGGGTGGGCGGGTCCTTCCGGTTTTCCGAGGACGAGCTGCGGAAGATCTGCGTTCGGGGCGCCGCGTACCTGGCGGAGATCGGCCTGGCCGACGAGGCGGACCTGGCCGCCACGGAGTCGGGGGGGTGCCTGGCCGGCGCCGACCCGGACGCGGTCTCGCCCACGGCCTTCCGGCGCGGGCACGACCAGTGCGGGACCCTCGGGTCGGGCAACCACTTCATCGAGATCCAGGCGGTGGAGGAGGTCTTCGACGAGTCGGCGGCGGCGGCCATGGAGCTGGAGGCCGGGGCCGTGGCCATCATGATCCACTCCGGCTCGCGCGGGTTCGGCTACCAGGTCTGCGACGACTCCATCAAGTCGTTGCGGAAGGCGCCGGAGCGGTTCGGCATCTCGCTTCCGGACCGCCAGCTCGTCTGCGCGCCGGTGGAGAGCGCCCAGGGCCAGCGATACCTCGGCGCGATGCGGGCGGCGGCGAATTACGCCTGGTCGAACCGTCAGTTGCTGGCCCGGCTGGCGCGGAAGGCGGTGGCCCACTGCCTGGGCAGCTCGGTGGAGGATTTGGGCATGCGGCAGGTGTACGACGTGGCCCACAACATCGCCAAGATCGAGACGCACGAGGTGGCCGGGCAGCCCCGGCGGCTGTGCGTCCACCGCAAGGGCGCCACCCGCGCCTTCGCCCCGGGGCGGGCGGAGCTGCCGGACCGCTACCGCGACCTCGGCCAGCCGGTGCTCATCCCCGGCGACATGGGCACGGCCAGTTACGTGCTGGTCGGCACCGCCGGGGCGATGCAGCAGACCTTCGGCTCCACCTGCCACGGCGCCGGCCGGATCCTCAGCCGAAAGGCCGCCATCCGCGCCGCCCGCGGGCGGCGGATCGACAAGGAACTGGCCTCGGCGGGCATCATCGCGCGGGCCCGCGGGCGGACCGGCCTGGCCGAGGAACAGCCCGACGCCTACAAGGACGTGGACGAGGTCGTCGAGACCGTCCACGCCGCCGGCATCAGCCGGAAGGTTGCCCGGCTGGTGCCCATGGGAGTCATCAAGGGCTAAAACATGCACCTTGCAGGGCCGTTTGGCCGACTTATACTGACGGGTCTTGCCTGCGCGCGGGAATCCGTCCGGGGCCCGGAGGCGCTGCACCGGGCGGGCGGAGGCCGCGTGGAGTCCTGACCGGCCGGTGCGGCGGGAAGATGGAGACGTCATGGCCTTACGCTTCTTTCGCAAGCGGCAGAAGATGGTGCTGGTCATCATGGTCGTGCTGATGTTCGCGTTCCTGCTTTCCAGCGTCATCCCCTCCTTTTTTCAGCCCGAGCCCGGCAAGACGGTCATCGGAAGCGCCGGCGAGCTGGAGATCACCGCCAACGCCCGCGCCCGGGCCCACCGGCACATCCAGTTGCTGCGCAGCTCGCTGGGCCTGGGGCAGTTCCGCCCCCCGCGGACGGGCGAGGCCGCCTTTGTCAAGTTCCTCGAGCTGAACGACGACGAGGAAAGCCGGGCCTTGGCCTGGGCGCTGCTGGTGGGCGAGGCCCGGCAGATGGGCCTGGAGGCAGGCGAGCTGCAGGCAAGGAGCTTCATGGCCCGATCCGGGCTCGCCGGGCGGGTCCTGCAGCAGGAAGTCGCCAATCTGGGCCTGTCCGGCTACACGGAGCGCGACCTGATCCGCGCCGCCGAGGAGTACCTGGACGTCATCGGGGGGTTCCTGGTGGCCTCCCCGGCCCCGCCGCCGACCGTCGCCGGCCTCCCCCAGGCTCCGCCCTCCCGGCAGGAGTTGAGGCACCTCGGCCGGGATCTCAGCGAACGCGTCCAACTGGCGGTCGCGAGCTTCCCCGCCGGGGACTTCACCGCCGGGCTCGCCGAGCCCGCCGACGACCAGGTCCAAAAGCAGTTCGACGACCGCAAGCACCTGCTGCCCGCCCACCCGACCAACAGGACCGAGTTCGGCTTCGGCTACCGCCAGCCCGCCCGGGCGGACGTGCGCTGGCTGCTGGTCGACTACGAGCCGCTCCTCAAGGCCGTCGACGTCCCCGAGGGGCAGATGATCCGATACTGGCGGCAGCATCAGGGGCAGATGAAGAGATGGGAGAAGGTCCCCGCCCCCAGCACCGCGGCGGCGACGTCCCCGGCGACCCGACCGGCCGAACCCCAGTACCGGCAGGTGCTGATCAAGGACTACGTCGAGGCCGTCCCGGAAATCCGCCGGCTTCTCAAGCCGGAGGCGGCCGAGGCCAAGGCGGCGCAACTGCTTCGCCGGGCGCGGGAGCTGATTCTCTCCAACACCCGGGCCAAGGACCCTTACGCCGAGACGGTCAAGGCGATGATCCGCCCGGCCGACGCCCTGCTGAAAAAGGAGCTTCCGAGGCTGCCTGCGATCGCCGCCACGCTGGCGGAGACGATCGAGCAGTTGGAGGGGCTCTGGGGCGTGAAGATCATCTACCCTCTGGGCACCCACGGGAAGTTCTCGCTGGATGGCGAGCTCCAGGTGAAGCTGAAGAAGCGGCCTGCCAAGGCGTCGCTGGGCGAGGTCCTGAAGGAGATCCAGGGCCAACTGGACTACCCCGAGATCCAGTGGGTGGTGTGCGAGAAGCTGCCCGGGGCGGTCTTTCCGTCCCGGCCGGTGAACCTCGCCCCGGTCTCGGCGGGGCGTAGCGGGATGCTCCGGCGGGAGGAGATTCGCGCCCATGAGATTCTCGGCAGCGCCCGCCGGCAGGGCCGCGGCGGGCATTCGGTGGACGACGTGCTGGCCAGCGTCCGCGCATTCCAGGGCCCCGAGCCCACCCACCGGGCGCTGATCGATCCCGGCAAGGACTTCCGCGAGCCGATGCACGTCGAGGGCGAGCGAAGGGGCAGGCTGCTGTGGCGGCTGCTGGCGGCCAAGGGCGAGCACGAGCCCGAGGCCCTCACCGAGGCGATTCGAAGGCAGGTCGTCGCGGACCTCCGGGTCGCCGGCGGTTTCGCGCGGGCCCAGGCCGCCGCCGGGAAAACCCTCAAGGACCTCGCCGCCGGCGACCTCGAAAAGCTCGCCAAGGACCGGAAACTCCGGTTCCGGAAGACCGAGCCCTTCGCCAGGAAGCAGATACAGCCCTGGGTCATCGAGGAGTTCGTGGTCACCGACAGCCTCTCTCGCGTCCGGGCCGCCATCGAGAGACATCGCGGCAGGATTCCCCTGGCCGCCCTCCAGGAGGTGGCGCAGGGGATCCGGTTCCGGTTGCAGAGGATCGAGATGTTCCACCGGATGGACCCTCGGGCGGAGACGTACATGCCGCCGCGGGTCCTGGAGGTCGCCGAGGACACCCCGGCCACCGGGCTGGACATCGTCGAGGCCACCGAGAAGGTGGTCGTCAAGGCCTTCGAGCTGGCGCCGAAGGACCCGGCCTCGCCGGGCACCGACCGCCCGGCGGCGGTGGTTGGTCTGCCCCGGCTGCGGACGGTCCTGCTGATCCAGAGGGTCGGATACGAGATCCCCACGGAGCGGGAGTTTCGGGCCATGATCGACCCGCGGCTGAAGCCGCTGCTGTACCTCGAGCGCCGGCAGCAGTCCATGCGGGAGTGGTTCGCGGCGGGGAAGATCAGGCGGCGGATGGGATACAAGCCCGTCGGCCCGCCGGGCGGGGCTGCGGGGTCTTGACCGCGCCCGGCCATCGCGGTAGGGTATTTGCGTTGCGCCGCGGCCTTTCGGGGCCCGTCCAGCCGGGCAGATAGCTCAGTTGGTAGAGCACGTGGCTGAAAATCACGGTGTCGGCGGTTCGACTCCGCCTCTGCCCATTCGACTTGTTCGGCCGGTTGACGGCAAGCCATTGGACAGCCAGCGGTGCGGGGATGCCCCGTTGGCTCTCACCGACCGACGTGAGTCGAACGTCCCGCCCGAGCGAAGTAGAGGACCGGGCTGCGCCGCTGCGCTTGGCAGGGCCAGGAGCCCCACCATGACGGCATCGAGACACGACCCCACGGGTTCCGTTTCGCGTAGGGAGTTCCTCAAGACGTCCGCCGTGGCGTCGGCGGCGGTGCTGGCGGGCGCGGCCGCCGGCCGGGTGCATGCCGCCGGGTCGGACAGGATCCGGTTCGGGCTGATCGGCTGCGGCGGGCGGGGCACGGGGGCGGCCTTCGACTGCCTGAGGGCCGCCGACGGCGTGGAGCTGGTCGCCCTGGGGGACCTGTTCGAGGACCGGCTCGAGGGCGCGTACCGCAGCTTCGCCCGCGCGGCCGGCAAGAAGAACAAGGACGGGAAGTCTCCGCTGGCGGAGAAGATCAAGCTGGAGAAGGACCGCTGCTTCGTCGGCTTCGACGCGTACAAGAAGGTGATCGCCGCCGACGTGGACCTGGTGCTTCTGGCCACCCCGCCGGCGTTCCGCCCGGCGCATCTGGAGGCCGCCGTCCAGGCCGGCAAGCACGTCTTCATGGAAAAGCCCGTCGCCACCGACCCCGCCGGCGTCCGCTCGATCATCGCCTCGGGCGAGCGGGCCAGGGCGGGGAAGCTCTCCATCGTCGCCGGCACGCAGCGCCGACACGAACGCTCCTACGTCGAGACCATCCGGCGGATTCACGCCGGCGCGATCGGCGAGCTCGTCGGGGGCTCCTGCTACTGGAACACCGGCGGGCTGTGGGTCAGGCGGCGCCGGAAGGGCATGACCGACATGGAGTGGCAGGTCCGAAACTGGTACTACTTCACCTGGGCCAGCGGCGACCACATCGTCGAGCAGCACGTCCACAACATCGACGTGGTCAACTGGGCCTTCAACGCCCACCCGGTCAAGGCCCTGGGTCTCGGCGGCCGGCAGGTCCGGACGGGAAAGGAGTACGGCAACATCTTCGACCACTTCGCCGTGGAGTTCGAGTATCCCAACGGCGCCCGCGTGCTGAGCCTGTGCCGGCAGACGCCCGGCGCCAGCCACCGCGTCGGGGAGGTCGTGGTCGGCACGAAGGGCCGGGCCAGGCCCGGCCGGGGCATCTACGGCCAGAAGCCCTGGACCTACGCCGGCCCGCACCCCAACCCCTACGTCCAGGAGCACGCCGACCTGATCGCGAGCATCCGCAAGGGCCAGCCGATCAACGAGGCCCGCCAGGTCGCCGAGAGCACGATGACGGCCATCCTCGGACGGATGAGTGCCTACACCGGGCGCGAGGTGTCGTGGAAATGGGCCATGAACGCCTCCAAGCTCGACCTCGTGCCGAAGGAGCTGGAGTTCGGCGACCTCCTTGTCCGCCCCGTCGCCGTGCCCGGAAAGACCCCGCTCATCTGACCTCGCCGCCGATGGAACCGACCGGCCCGCCGCCGCGTCTAACAGGGAGACCCCAGACCGGGGATGCACATGGGAACTGCGAGAGTCGCCACGAGACCGGGCGTCGGGTTGGCGCTGCTGACCTGGGTCATCGCAGCGCCGGCGGCGCCGTGCGCCGACCCGGCCGGGGGGCCGGACCGGATCGCGGCCCCGGCCAGGGCCGGCGGGACCGTCGAGGCCTTGGCCGAGCTCGACAAGTTCATCAACGCCCTGCCCGAGACCGAGCGAATGATCTGCTGGCGCTACCAGCCGCCCAAGGAGCTTGGCTTCCTGCGCCACGCCTGGCTGGTCGGCAGCCGCGTAGTCTTCACCTTCCGCCGGGGCAGCCCACTGCTCCAGCTCGACGCCGCCACAGGAAAGGCCCTGCCGACCCTTTGCGAACCGGCCGGGGACACCTTCCAGAGCCGTGCCGGGCGAGTCCACAGCGTTGCCCCATGCGACGGGAAGCTGCTGCTGTTGACAGGCGAAGGCGTCCGACTGGTGGATCCCCGGACCGGGCGGACGCTCAAGTCGCTCGCCGGCAAGTTCATGCCGATGGTCGGGCCGCTCGGCTGCGCCGACGGGTTCGTCGCCGCCCGGGGCAAGCGGACGAATCTGGTCCGTCTGAACTGGTCCGGCAAGCGGGTCTGGCGATGCGAACTGGCGGAGGCGGCCGAGCGGGCCACGGCCTGCGGGCGGCTGCTGGTGATCGAGTCCCGCCAGAACACGACGGCGATCGACGTGGACACCGGCCGGCAGTTGTGGTCGCGCGGCAGGGGGTACTGCTGGGGGGCTGCCATCGGCGACGATGCCGTGTACGTCGTCGCGGCGGATCTCCGCCTGGCCCCCAGCCGGACCTCCACAGAAATCGTCTGCGTACAGGCGGACGGCAGGGAAAAATGGCGATGCGTCCAACCGGGGATGACCGCCCACCGGCCCGTCGCCGGGGGGGGGCACCGGGTGTACGTCCTCTCCCGCTCCGGCGGGCTCGCCTGCCTGGACGGGCTGACCGGCCGGCAGCGCTGGTCGCGGCGGATGCAGGCCCCCCCGCCGTTCCTGGGGACGGTCCGCCGCCGCCGGCGCATCAGGCTCCAAGGCCATACCCTCCTCGTCGTGGACGGCCGATACCGCGCGCACCTCTTGGATGGGGCCACCGGCCGGCGGCTGGGGAGCCTTCAGTTGACCGCCCCGGGCGTCTCCGAGGGGAAGATGCACAACGGCAACGAGCCCGTCGCCGCGCCCTGGCTTCTCGGCGACAGAGTCCTCGTCGCCACCGAGCAGTGGGTCGCGGCGTACCCGGCCGGGAACATCCTGGCCGGGCGGGTGCCCGGAGAGCTGCTGGCCCGCTCCCGGCGGGCGGACATGCTGGCCGGGCTCGGCAGGGGCGAAGAGGCCCGAGCCGAGTGGAAGAAGATGCAGGCCGCCCGGCCCGGCAGTGTGATCACACTGGCCCTTCAGGCCCGACTGGCCGATCCGAAAGGCCCGTTCAGGGACTCCGAGACGGAGGTGATCGCCCGGCTGGAGCTGATGCGCGCCGCCGGCCTGGCCGAGGACAGTCGGCTGCGCGAGCTGACCGGGCTGGTGAAACGGCTCGACGTGGGGCATCACCCCACCCGCCCCCTCGTCCTGGGCCGGACAGTCTATGTCGGCAGCCGCTGCGGCCGGATCTCGTGCATCGACCGGGCCACCCTCCGCCCGATGAAAAAGATCGACCTCAACGTCCCCATCGTCAGCGACCTGACCTTCTTCGACCACCACGGCGGGCCGATCGTCTTCGCCACCGACAACCGACACACCATGGCCGTCTCCACCGACCTGAAGCTGCTGTTCGACCTGCCCTCGCGCTCCGACACGGCCTACCACGTCCTGGGCGGCAAGCTGATTCGCTCCTGGCCGGCCATTCCGTACACCCGGCTGTGCGTCATGGACGCCAAGGCCAGGAGCTTCGGACCGCAAACGGAGGTCAAGCGGTATCCCCGCGGCGGGGTGATCCACCGCGGCCGGCTGTACTTCACCCGCCCCGGCGGGGCGACCGTCAGCTACGACGGCCGGGAGGCCTGCGTGCATGAGGCCCTCCTGAAGCCGGCGGACCTCGGGGTGGCTCGGGCGGCGCAGGGCAACTTCCGCGTGAGTGTTTCGGGCCCGCGGCCGATCGCGTTCGGGTGCGGCGGGGTGTACGCCGTGGACGAGCACCTCCGCCCTGTCCGGGCCATCCTGGCGACGAAGGCCCGCGTCTTCGCCGCCGCCGTCAACGGCGCCGCCCTGGCCGTCCTCCGCGAATCTGCCGGCGACGGCACGAGCCCGTGGCGGCTGGACGCCTGGAGCGCCGACGGCCGGAAGAAGATGCCCCTGCATTACGAGATGCACCGGTACGCCTGCGACTTCGGCTGCCCGCCGACGCTGATGGCCCTCGGCGACGGCTTCCTGCTGGTGGGGCGGGAGCTGGTCTTCGTCCGACCGGGCAGGCCCGCGCCCGCGTGGCGCTTCTGGCCGGGACGGCTGCGCGACTCGGACCGGCCAGCCTTCAGCCGCCCGGTCGTGGACGCAGGCCGGCTCATCGTCACACACCGCTGGGGCGAACTGCTGGCCTTCGACGTCGGCAAGGTCCTCGGCCGGTGAGCCGGTGAGGCGGGTCGCTTGTGGCCGGCAGCTCCCGCGGGTATGATGATGCCGGCCAGTTCGCAGCCGCGCGGGGGGCCGGCCCCGCCAGATCGCTAACCGGCAGTCCGAGACTGGAGCGTCCGTGTCCTGGCGAAACCTCATCTGGATGCTGATCATCCTCTGCCTGGCGGGGCTGGCTTTTCTGCTCTCGCGCCACCGCAAGGCGCAGGTCCGCCCCACGGACCCGGCCGTCGATGACCTCGCCGGGGCCATCGGGGCGTATAAGCTCATCCAGAAGCGCGCCCACCGGCCCCCGGCGACGCAGGAGGCCTGCCGGGGGGCCATCGAGGGGATGGTCCGGCAGGTGGACGAGTACTCTCGTTACGTCCTCCCGGGCAGGGCCCGGGGCTTCGGGCGGCGCCTCGATGGCATGCTGGAGGGCACGGGTCTGGAGATCACCTCGGTCGGCGAGAAGCTGCTGACGCTGGGCCCGTTGCCGATGAGCCCCGCCCACGCGGCGGAGATCTTCGGCGGGAGTGAGGTCCTCGCCATTGACGGCATCGAGGCGAAGTACCTCTCGCTGCGGCGGGCCCGCGAGCTGCTGGCCGGACCCGCCGGCAAGACCGTGGCCCTCCGGCTGCGGGACGCCGAGGGGACCGAGCTGCTCCGCCCGATCGAGTGCGATCGCTTCGACGTCGAGACCGTCACGGGCATCGTCCGCGACGACACCGGCCGGTGGGTGTACACGCTGGACGAGAAGGCCGGCATCTGCTACCTCCGCATCGGCGAGTTCGTCGAGCGCACACCCAGGGAGCTGCTCGCCGCCTACCGCTGGCTGGACCGGCCGGAGGGTCTCGTGCTGGACCTCCGCGGGAACCCCGGCGGCGCCCTGGCCGCCGCCGTCGCCGTCGCCGAGTGCTTCCTCAGCGAGGGGCTCATCGTCCGCACCGTCTCCCGACGGGCGCCCACGGGCAGGCACGCCGCCCACGCCGCCGGGACCTTCCCCCCCGCGCCGCTGGCGGTGCTGATCGACGGGCAGACGGCCTCGGGCGGGGAGATCGTCGCGGGGGCGCTCCAGGCTCACGGCCGGGCCGTGGTCGTCGGGCAGACCAGCCGAGGAAAGTGGTGCGTCCAGGGCACCGTCAGCCTCGGCCACGGGCTCGGGCAGATGTACCTGACCACCGGGGAGTACTTCCTGGCCGAGCCGCAGCCGCGCACCCGTCCGTCGGTGACCACGGCCGCCACGGCGCCGGGGGGGGCGGCCGATCAGCCCCGCCCGGGGGTGGAGCCGGACGTGGCCGTCCGGCTGACGGCGCGGGCGGTGCGGGAGCTGAAGAGGCTGCGACGGAGGGCGATGGTGCTGCCGCCGCCTCGCAGAGGGCGTCCGCCGACCCGCCCGCCGCACGAGAAGCTCAGGCGGTCCATCCTCGACTGCGACGAGCAGCTTGCCCGCGCGTTGCGGCTGCTGAAGGTGGGGGAGGTGCCCGCGACGCGTCCGGGGACGCAGCCGGCCGTCCGGAGGAAGGGGGGCGGGCCGTGACCGCCGCCGGCCCTGCCCGCAGGACCCTCCTCGTGGGCGTGGAG
>CAZNSB010000053.1:0-3647 GCA_964575155.1 uncultured Planctomycetaceae bacterium
GTAGGCCCCGTCCTTCCTGCGAATCCACTTGATCATGGAGTCTTCCCAGTTGCCGAACTCGGTGCGGTGCAGGACGGGGATGAACAGCAGGTCGTTGCCCGCCCGGGCCATCTGCTTGAAGCTCTTGACCAGCAGCCGGAAGTGCTCGTCGGACCACAGCGGCACGCGGGCCTTGACGGGCCCGCGCCAGTCACGATCGCGGGGCCTGGCCTGCGCGTCTTTGGGCAGGAGGTAGTGGTTGGCGACGGCGTAGGGGTGATGCTCCAGGCCCATGTCGGTGACGAATTCCCTGGGGCCGGGCACCCGCCAGTCGATGACCTCGGCCTCGACGGGCACGACGATTGGCTTGGCGCCTTTGGCCTGGACCGTGATCCGGCCGGTGTACGTGCCGGGGACGGTCTTCATGGGAACGTCGAGCCGGACCCAGAGAGGCTGGAGGACGTTGGCGGGAATCGTCCGCGGCAGGGCGGCGCTGATGTGGTCGTAGAAGAGGGTCTTGCCCGCGGTGTTCGCCGCCCAGTCCTTGCCGGGAATCCTCGGCACCTTGACGAAGGGGCTGTTGAGCGTGTGGGCCAGCGCCTCCTTGGCCATGAAGTTCATGGGACTGCGGTCGAGGCCCTTGATGTGCACGCCGAGCTGGCTCATGTCGGTCAGCGGATGCCCGACCAAGCCGGTGACGGTGATCCGGTCCTTGGGGATCGTTCCCTTGCCGGCGGCGTGCTCCAGGTCGGTGGCGCCCACCGACAGGCCTTCGATCTTCCTGCCTGACATGACCGACAGCATGCCCGAGAAGTGGCCGTTCAGCGCGCCCACGAACTTCAGCCTGCCCGTCGGCATCGTGGTCGGGCGATACTCGCGACCGTACAGGCGGGAATGCATGTCCTCGGCCCAGACGCGAAGCTGCTTGGGCGGCTGCATCGCCGAGGGCAGCGTCCCGGACGGATCGTCAAGCTTCAGCCTGACCAGCCTGAGGTGGCACCAGGACTTCCCCTGGTTCCAGCGCTTCGCCTTGCCGTGGCCCCATATGCCCGGGGCGAAGATGAGCGGGTGATGGAGGCTGCCGCGGAGCTCCACGGCCAGCACGTTGGGGCCCTTGCGGAGGAGCTTGCCCGGGATGCTCACGGGACCGATCTCGCGGTCCCGGAGCTTCAGCAGGCGGTTCCATCCCTCGCGGTTGAGCCAGGGCCCCCTGTAGCCGTTCCACCGGGGTGGGGCCGGGCAGCGGTACCGCCGGAGCTGGGGGTCGGGGCTCCGCCCGCCCTTGATGAACCGGGTCCAGATTTCCCCGATGGCCACGGAGGTCTTCCGGTCGGCGCTTTCCTCGCGCTTGTTGTAGTAGGCCTCGGCCGGATAGCTCTCACCGGCTACGTCGCCCGCCAGCTTTCCCTTGGGCAGATGTCGGCGAGCGAGCTCGGTGCCGTTGACGAACACGCGGGCGCCCCCGCGGTAGGTGAGGGTGAGGACCAACTCCTTGACGTTCGAGGGATCGGGCACCTCGAAGTGCGTCCGCATGTACAGGCTCCTGTTGTAGACGCTGCCCTTCCCTTCGGCCCCGCGCACGCTGGTGTTCCATATCGTCATCCAGTTGCCGTCGTCGAACTCGTGCTTCATCCAGTCCTCAGGCGGATACTCCTGCCTGACGAGGGACATCATCCTCGGGTAATAGGGGTTGCCGATGATGTCGGGGCAGTACACGGCGAAGTCGCGCCAATCGGCCTTCTTCCAGTCGATATGCTGCCCCTGGAGCAGCCTCTTGGTGGCCAACGACATGCTCCTGAGGTAGCTGCGGGTGATGGTGTGCCGGTGGCATTCGGCCGGGTTCCTCAGGACCTTCCCGTCCAGTCGCATGGGCCCGCGCACGGCGCAGACCTTCCAGTGCGTCTGATCGGTCAGAAGCACCTTGCCCTCGGCGCCCGCCGCGGTCTCAGCGCCCAGGCACGCCAGCCACCCGGCCAGGCCGACCGTTCTCAGAACTGCCCAAAGTCTTGCGTCTTTCATGTTCGCTGCCTCTCCAACTGCACGGTCCCGCGCCCATCCGTCCGGGGGCGCTACTTGACCGGCACCTTCAGACTCGCGCCCTCGGCCAGGTACCTGACGGAAAACCTTGCGTGCTCGGCTCTCTCCGCGGAGACCAGCAGCAGCAGTGTGTTCGTGCCGGCCTTGAGGTCGCCGGAAAGGATGAACCACCCCGCGCGCCGCCCGGCGTGGCGGAAGTCGCCGGTGTAGGACCGGAACATCACCTTGCCGTTGAGCCAGATGCGGAGCGAATTGGCCTCGTTGTGGACCTGCAGATACAGCCGCGCCGCCTTGGCGACCTCGATCTGCACCGCGAAGTACGACAGGCACAACTCCGGGACCTTGTCCACGGCCTTGTGGAGACGGACGTAGCCGGAATCCCTCCCGGATTCCGTCTTGATCCGCTTCCAGCCGACCTCCTCGAACATCCCGTCGTAGGTGGCGGCGAAGTCCAGCTTCTTGTTCGGGGCGTCCGGCTCCTCGTCCATGAGCGGATAGAACGGGCCCACGAAGGCCCATTCGACAATCGGCTTTTCCGGCCGGGGCTCAGGGGCGGCCTTCAGGACGGGAGGCGCTTTGAACTCCACCGAAAGGGCCGTCACCTGGTCCATGGAGATCGAGACCTTGTGGGTCTTCTTCACGGGCTCGTATTCCGGGTGCCAGACCTCCACCGTGTGCTCGCCGGCGGGAATGCCTGCGATCTCGAACTCGCCGGCACGCTCCGGGGCGGGACGCCCGTGCGTCGGCGCTCCCCGGCTGACGGTGAGGTACGGGCTGTCCCAGAGCACGAGGTACGCGCGCTGCCACGGGTGCCGCTTGCAGGTGAGCCGGTAGATGCCCTTTTGATCTATCCGGGGGATCTGGCATATGCTCGGCCGGGCCATCCGCGGATTCGACCCGATGTGCTCGCCCGGGAAGTTCGGGTCGTGGTAGCCTTTGACGGTTCCCTCCCAGACCTTCCGGCCGGTTGCGATATGGGTCAGCACGAGGTGGCACTCGTAGAGGCACAGGTTCAGCACCTGGAGGAGCTGCTTGACGCGCATGAGCCCCACCCCGTACCCGCTCGGGTTGAAGACGCCCCTGCCCTCGGGGACCGCGGGAACGATCTGATGATTCCGGTAGTCGACCTGGTACCGGACCCGGTCGAAGTCGCCCTGGCAGCCGGCCTCGACGTCTCGAAGCATGATGACCGCGCCGTGGACCCCGTAGCGCTTCTGCGGGCTTGCGTACCGGCCCAGGTAGACCAGGGGGGCGGGCTTGCGGGCCTCGTAGTACCGCTGCTCCCCCTTCTCGGGCTTCCGGATGGCGTTGTCGCCCTCCAGCTCGACCGGGAAGGGCGGATAGAGCGTGACGCGCCTGTCATACTTGACGTAGCAGACCCCCTTGAGCGCGCCGCCCGGAGTCCTCGGGTCGTGAATGTACCCGCGCTTCTTCTTCCGTTCCCTGATGGCCCGTTCGGTCACCAGGACCTTGGATTCCAGTTTCTCCTTCGTCTCCGGTGACGCCGCCTGCCCGCCGCGCGAGGGCGAAGCGTCCCGCTCACCGGCCTCGACCGGCCTTGCCGGCTGCGCCCGGTCGGGCGACAGCCTGGACAGGCTGAGATAGCCCGCCGCTGCCAGCGCGCCGATCAG
>CAZNSB010000053.1:3657-16407 GCA_964575155.1 uncultured Planctomycetaceae bacterium
GGGACGTCATGTACGGGTTTGCCCGGGCGATTCTGAGCAATCCCATTGATCTGCTGGAAGTGCTGGGGGGGTGAAAAATGGGCGAAGCGACCGAACAGGAGCGGGGCGGCATGCACTGGTCGAAACCGGGCGGCATGAAGTTCCTGGCCGCCGTGCGCCGCTGCGGCTGGCGCGCCACTACCTGGCAGATCGGCGAGATCACCGGCAGCCTCCGCTCATATAGCACATTCCGCCTCCCCTTTGAATCGGCCAGGTCCACGTACCCGAAGCGGACCTCGTTGGCGGGAAGCAGCTCCAGGAAGCCGCGGACCTTCGACCCGGACCCCGGCTGCGTGTTGATGTAGCCCTGGAAGGTGCTGGTGTTTCTTCCGGTTTCCTTGAGGACATAGAGCTCGACGTCGCTGGCGGAAGGCTCGGCCCGGGAGTCCCCGCCCGGCTGGATCGCCTCGACGCTCACGAGGACGGTGTCGATGCCGGCCAGGTGCACGTTCCGGTCAGGGTCCACCACGGTCACCAGGTAGGAGTGGCCCGGGACGACAGCCGTGCTCCTCGCCCAGCCGCCGGCAGCGTCCTGGATGGTCATGCGGGCGTCGGTGCCCAGAAGAAGGAGATCGCCCCATTTGCCGGGGTTGTTGCCGACGGAGCACGGCCAGGAGGTGCGATTGGCCCAGCCCTTGCCCTGGTACCGCGCCCCGCTGCCGGTGGGCTGCTTGCCCGTGCCCACGTAGCAGTCGAAGCCGATGTACCACCCCGGGGCGAAGACGGGCACCCGGAACGCCGTCCGAGGCAGGAAGACCTCCACGGTGTACCCCTCCCGGGTCATCCGGGTGACGCGGTACGGCCCGGTGCCGTCGGGGCCGGAGCGGGGCTGGGGGGGGAACAGCTTGCCGTTGCAGATGCGCCGGCCCCAGCCGAAGTTCCCGTCCCACTTCCCGTACCGCCTGGAGGCGAACACGCGGTCCGCGCCCGGCAGGTCCGGATCGGTCGCCGTGCCCCTCGGCAGGATGTAGAACTCGTGGGTGTGCGGGTCCCCCCGGAACGGCAGCCGGGCGTCCAGCGTGTCGATCATCACCACCAGAAAATCCCCCCGCGACACGAACTGGTTGTGCCTGCTGATCCGGTCGTCCTTGATCAGCGCCACCCCGTCGTCGGCAATGCGGTACTGGGAGGGGAGGCTGAACTTGATCGGCGCCTGATCGACGTGATAGCCGAAGAAGAAGCCCTGGTAGTTCCAGGCGGCGTAGACGAGGATCGGCTCGGTCCTGAGGGCGGGGTCGCGGACGTTGTCGTATCGGAGCACCAGCGGGCGGACCCTTCCCCAGTCGCCCAGGTCGCCGTCCAGGTTGGGGAAGTTCCTCAGGAAGGGGATGGCCTCGAAGTTCGCCGTGGCGAAGGGCGGGCTGACCTCCGCCTGCGTCACAAAGCCCCACTCCCAGCCACTGGGTGGCGCAATCGGCCGGGACCAGCGCAGCACGCCCGCCAGCCGACTGCCGCTGCTGAAGTATCCGGGGTGCATCGTGGCCACGATCGGCTTCAGGGCGATCTGGCCGCTGCCCGCCCCCGAGGCCAGCGCGACCAGGGGAGTCGAGGTGTCCGGGACCCCCTGCTCGGTAAGATCCGCCATGTCCTGCCCGCGCCCCTTCCGGGCCATCTCCCGCGCCTCCAGCTTCTCCTTGAAGGGGTCGGCGTAGTCGACCGTCTCGGCCCGGGCGTAGTACTGGCGCTTCAGGCGCCCCTCTTTGGTCAGGATGAACTCAAGCATCTCCTCGATCGAGGCGGAGATCGCCCCCATGATCTCTTCCTCGATCTTCTTCTCCCTGGCCCGGGCGTAGGGCCTCTCGGACGCCGGCAGCTTGCCGGCCGCCTTGGCCTCGCCGGCCTCGTCCGCCCGGATCTGCTCGGCGCTAGGCGGGCCGCTCTGGCCGGTGATCTTGTCCCTGTACGGATTGTAGTAGGAGTGGAAGAGTCGCCTGTGGAAGAACGGGCGCGTCATGATCTGTTCCATGTCGCGGTTCAGCAGGGCCGCCGCCTTGACGCGGAACTCCTTCATCGCCTCGTGCACGCCCTTCTCACTCAGGACCATGCCCTCGCGAAACTGGCTCTCCGCGAGCTGCTCGACGGGGGGGCGCAGCTTCTCCACGAGCATGTCGATGGTCTTGCGATACGCCACGTCGCGGAACGGCCCGCGGAGCACGCGGGAGCGGGTGGCCTGGTTGATGGTGCGGAAGGCGGCCTGTTGGGTGCCGCCGACGAAGACGGCCCCCCACGCCTCGTTGAACGCCTTCAGCTCCGCCCGGCACGCCGTCCACTCGGCCTGCAGCTCGCCGGCCGGCGCGCCGGCCTCGGCCTTCTCGTTGTACCGGCTACTCCGGGCTACCAGCCGCAGCCAGGCCCCGCTCAGCCGCCGCTTCTTCTCCGCCGCCAGCTTGGGCTTGTGCGGGTAGTAGTCGCGCAGGTACCTCTCGCAGCGATCCTCCCAGCCCTTGCCCAGAGCCGCCACCACCCGAGAGAATATCTCCGCTCGGGTCCTGGAGGGCTTCTCCGGCCAGCCGGGAAGCTGAACCGCGTTGTGGGGGAGCTTCTTGCACTCGGCGAGCCCCTTCGGCCGGTCGTGCTTGCCGAAGTGGTGCACGCTGAATCGCCCCGCCGCCAGACCGCAGAACCCTTGATGGACCGCCAGAAACGCCCGGGTCTGGCCGTCGGCGACGAATCCGGGGGCGTCGTGGCCGGTGCCGAAATGACGGTTCCACATGCTGTAGCGGCTGCCGAAGAGGAAGGTCCGCACCGCCGCGCGGATCTGGGAGGCGATTCGCTCCTCGTACCACTCGGTGACCGTCTTGGCCGCGATCTGCACCTGGTACTCCTCGCGGTGCACGTCACGCCAGTCCCGGGCGGCGTCCATCGCTTTCTGCCTGAACCGACGATGCAGGTCCTTGATCTCCTCCTTGGACAGCCTGCCGGTGGCGATCTCTCTGGATGCCTCCTTCAGCTCATCGGCCAGGCTCGCCTGAACGTGCTGGGTCAGCGACTTCTCCAACTGGACGTCAAGAAGCCCGGAGGTGACCTGGGACAGGTCCGCCGTCAGCTCCTCGATGAGCGTCTCGGACACGAACCTCTCCGGGTCCGGCGGGGGCGGCGCGAGGGTGACGCGCCTGGCCACATCGACCGCCACGTGCCTGGCCCTGTCTTTCTGGATCACCTTCCGCAGGTAGCTGTCCTTGCTCCTGGCAATCTGCTCGTGGTCCTTGGCGGTGACGGTCGGACGGTATCGAACAATCATCCCGTGCAGAACCACGGACGCCGCCAGCACCACCGGCAGCAGGGACGCTGTTCGCCGGGGCCTGAAGATGTCGGCAAGGGACGTCGCGGCAGCAGCCCGCCTGTGTTGCGGAACCCTCCTCCAGCGGTGCCGCCAGGCCGATGGTCCTTTGCCCGAAGATGTCATTTCACTCGCCTTGGCCTGCGCGGCCTGGCGGCCGCCCAGTCCAGCCCGTCCCCGAACCATAGCCTTCGGGGGTGCGGCCCAGTGACCTCGCTCACCTTCTCGCGCACGTCGTCAGCCACCAGAAGCCGCGTCCATCCGGTAAGATCAAGCCCGCCGGGGAAGCTTCCCGGTTTGCACAAGAAGACAAACCCCTGTGCCGGCACTTGGTTATGCCTGAAATCGCGGCAGCCGGGCGGCTGAACAGGGCGAGCATGGCACGGGAGGCGGGGGAGACACATTCTCCGGGCCTTGGCCCCGCCTGGGGACTCTACGAGCGCGGCCTGGCGATGGCGTCCGGCGGTCCGCCGGCAAGGCGGGCTCGCCTTCAGATCGCTCGCGCCATCGCGGCACGAGCCGCATTCGAACCCACTTCATCAGGCCCTTGCCGCCGCCTCCCACCGGAATGTTGCAGGAGTGAGGCAGCCGCCGCGCGGCCTCGACGTGCGTCCGCTCCTTTGCGCCCGCGGTGCCCGGCCCGCCCGGGCGGGCGATCGGGCACGCCTCGGAGAGACGGCGGGCCGCTCAGGGGGCCTTGGGCGCGGGGGCGGGGCGACTCTTCAGCTCCCGGGTCTTCCTGCGGAGGTCGTCGAGCTCCTTGTGGAGGGCGGCGAGCTCCTTGTTGAGGTCGGCGGCCTCGGGGTCGAGGGCGAGCTTCTGGCTGAGCTTGGCCTCGTAGGCGGCGCGGGCGGCCTTGGCGGCCTGGTCGATCTTCTTGCGGAGTTCGTCGAGCTTCTTTCGGGCCTCGTCGCGGGCCTGCTCGGCGGCCTGACGCTTCTGGATCTCCGCGGCGGCCTCCGCCTTCTTGCACGTTTCCGCCGCCGCCAGCACGCTGAGAATCCACAAGGTCCTGTTCATCTGCCTTCTCCCGAGGGGGCCGAGGCCCGGCCTGGGCCCGCGCCCGGCCCCGGCACCCTACAGCGACTCGTTCCGCCCCAGGGGCAAAAAACGCAAAGCGAAAAGGGAACACGCTGATTTGCCCGCTGGCTCGGCGCGGCTGCGGGTCCCGACGTACGTCGGGACAGCCGTCACACCAGGCAGCAGGCCGACAGGAGCTTTGTGTGGGCCTTCAAAATCAATACAATCAGGGGGAAGGGCTCGCGATCGTCGCGGGCCTCGCGCGCCAGGGCCTTTGTGTTGAGGACGTGCAGTGGTGATCCCCCGAATGCAACTGTTGGGCATGGTGGTTGTCTTGGCGGCGGCGGTCCCGGCGGGCGGGGGCCGCCCCGGGGGGTCCGGGGGGGCGGTGGTCCTCAACGAGCAGGCGTACATCCGCCAGTACCTGGTCTTCGGGCTGGAGCGTCTGGCGGCGAGGCCGCTGAGAGAGGAAGCGGACAAGTTCTTTCCCAAGCCCAAGCGCGGCCGGAGCGATCTGTTCAAGCTGCAGCGAATCACCCGGAAGCTGCTGGCCGGTCGGGGCATCGACTGGAGCAAGACCGACTGGCGCGACGTGGCCGTCTACCACTGGTCGCGCACCCAGTGCGGCGTGGACGAGCGTGGGGCGATGATGCTGCCGACGATCTGGCCGCCGGCGGATTGGGCGGAGGTGGGTTTCGACGACAGCGGCTGGCTGAGCCGGCGGCTGGGCCGGCTGACGCCCCAGCGGCTGGGGGCGTCGGCCTACGACATGAACTCGCTGCTGTACCGGGCGGCGTACTACCGGACGTGCTTCCTCGTCCCCGACCCGGCCAAGGCCAAGGACCTGACGGTCCGCATCCGCTACCGCGGCGGGGCGAGGATCCTCATCAACGGCAAGGAGATCGCCCGCGGGCACCTGCCGCCGGGGAAGCTCGACGAGCAGACCCACGCCCCGGACTACCCCCACGAGGCCTACGTGGCGACCGACGACGAGATCCGCCCCGACCTGTCCAACAACCAGAAGTACAACTGCGCGCAGGGCATCGCCGACCTGCGGACCGACTGGGACGAGGCCCGCATCGTCAGCCGGAAGGGGCAGGAGGTCTTTCGCGTCACCTGCATGGAACAGAGCCTCAACAAGAAGGGCTGGCAGCGGATCCAGAACCTGCGCGACCGGTCCCTCGGGCCGGTGACGATTCCCCCCAGGCTGCTGCGGAAGGGCATCAACGTCCTGGCCGTCGAGACCCGCACCAGCTTCTATCACGCCTGGATCATTCCCACGCGCCGCCAGAGGCGATGGAGCGCCCATGGGGGGTGCACGAACCTTTCCTGGGACCACTGCGGTCTGGTGCGGATCGAGATGCGGAGCGCTTCGTCGTCGGCCCCGTCGATGCTCCGCCGGCCGGCGGGCGTGGGGGTGTGGGTCTCCGACATGCACAACCGCCTCTGGAGCCCCGACTACAAGCCCCTGCGCGGCGGCGGGGAGGTGCTGCGATTCGTCGGCGCCCGCAACGGCACGTTCTCGGGGCAGCTCGGCGTGAGCACGAATCGGGAGCTGACCGGGCTGAAGGCCTCGTGCAGCGACCTGGCGGGCGCCGGGGGCGCGAAGATCCCGGCCGGCGCGGTCCGGATCATGCCCATGCAGGGCCAGCCGGTGTGGAAGCTGAACTACCTCGGCCAGGGCCGCAGCGAGCGCGTCGGCTACAGGCCGCGCTCGCCCAGGCTCGGAGCGTCCACCGGGGTACTTGCGGTGCACCGCTACCGCGTGCTCGACCCCCTGCCCAGGGGCCGCGGCGGGCGGATCGAGGAGAAGGTCCTGGCCGGGGCGTACGAGGGCTTGCGGTTCTTCGACCACATCAGCGCCTCCTGGCCGGCGAAGGTGCCGGCGGACTCCTGCCAGGGTCTGTGGGTGTACCTGAAGGTCCCCGCCGCCGCGGCCGAGGGCGTGTACACGGGGGCGGTGACGGTCCGCGCCGACGGCGTCCGGCCGGTGACCGTGCCCGTGCGGGCGGAGGTCATCGGCTGGCGCGTGCCGGACACCCGGCAGTTCCAGACCTTCGTCCAGTCCGAGCAGTCCCCCTACGGCGTCGCCCGGCAGTACAAGGTGCCGCTGTGGTCGGAGGAGCACTTCCGGCTGATGGCGTCTTCGTTCCGCCAGTTGGCGCGGTTGGGGGTAAGCTGGGTGTACGTCCCCGTGCTGATCCGGTCGGAGCTGGGCAACCGGGACGACATGATGATCCGATGGATCCGCCGGGCCGACGGGACGCTGGGTTTCGACTATTCGATCATGGACCGCTACCTGGCCCTGGCGGTCAAGCACCTCGGCAGGCCCAAGGTGGTCTGCTTCGTGGTCATGCACGGGTCCTTTTCGAGCACGAACGCGGTCAAGGTCATCGACGCGGCGACCGGCCGGCCGGAGCTGCTCGACGTCGGCCCCGCCCGGGGGGCCGCACGCAAGCCGCTGTGGCGGGCCTTCGCGACGGACCTCTACGATCACATGAAGGCCCTGGGGCTGGAGCGGTCGATGTATTGGGGCCAGGCGTTCGACGACGTCCCCGACAAGCCGCTGGTGACCATCCTGGCCGAGGCGACCCCGAGCGTGTACTGGGCCTGCGCCGGGCACGGGCGCGGCCCGGACGCCACCTTCCGCGCCGCCAGCCGGGCATACGGTGTCGATCTCGGGGACTCCAGCCTGCGCGGCTGGAAGAACCCCTTCATCCACCTGCTGATGCCGAGGGGGTTCGGGTCGGTCATCTGCGTGGAAGGCACCAGCACGCCCTTCACCCACCGCGTCCTGGTGGACCGGGCCATCTACACGGGCTTCAACGGCATCGGGCGGATGGGGGCGGACTACTTCCTGGGAACCTGGCTGAACGGCTACAGCAGCGCGCAGTGGAACCTGGTGGGCCGATCGTGCGTGCAGACGCTCTGGCCGGGTAAGCACGGCGCCGAGGCCTCCGCCCGACACGAGGCCATGCTCGAGGGCGTCCAGGAGACCGAGGCGCGCATCTACCTGGAGCAGGTGCTCGAGCGGGGCGTCCTGCCCGCCGCCCTGGCCGACAAGGTCCAGAAGGTCCTGGACCGCCACTGCCACGAGACGCTGTACGTCCCCGGCGGGGCCGCCAGCGTGTACCTGATGGACTACACCAGCGACTGGCAGGGGCGCTCGCGGCGGCTGTATGGGGCCGCGGCCGAGGTGGCGCGGAAGATCGGCATGGACGTCGATCGCACCGCGTTCGGGCGGACATCGCTGCGGCTCTGGGGCAGACAGAGATTCCGCGAAGTCGTCTCCGTGCCGGCGTTGGGACGCAACCGGCTGTCGCTGAAGCTGCGCAATTGGTCCGACAGCCCCCGCGCCTGGAAGGCCGCCGCCAGTGAGCCCTGGATCATCCCCGAGAAGCCCCGGGGCAACGTCATCGGTCAGCAGGAACTGGGGATCATCCTGGACGGCAAGACGCTCCAGGCCGGGGCGAAGGTCACCGGCACGCTCACCGTCACGGACGTGCCGGCCGGGACCGTCTATCCCGTCAAGATCACCGCGAAGGTGGAAAAGGGCGTCGAGCTGGAGCTGCGCCGGGAGCTGCAGTTCGTCACCGGAGGCGGCTCCGGCTCGGAACAGCCGAAGCTGGTCCGCGTGGCCCTCGAGCCCGTCCTGAACGCACCGGTCGGCGGCAGCGACGGCAAGGAGTATGTCCTCGTCAACCGCACCGCGGCCAGGCAGCCCTGGAGGATCGCCAGCGACCGCCCCTGGCTGGCGGCCGAGCCCCCCTCGGGCCAGATCGCGCCGAACGCGTCGATCCGCGTGAAGCTCATTGCCCGCCCGCCGGACAAGGCCGGCGCGGTCCACGAGCCCACGCTGACGCTCACCGCCGCCGGCGGGGCGGTCCGGGAGCAGTACCGCATCAAGACCTACGTCATCCCGCCGTACCGCAGGCCGGCACTTCCCCCCGGCCAGGCCGTCTATCTCAACGACCTCGACCAGAAAAAATTCATGAAGCGCCACGTGGACGCCGGCTTCTCCAAGGACACGAAGGGCCCCCGGCCGTGGATCTTCGCCGAGGTCCCCGTTCCGTACTACCACCGTTTTCACCGGGCGGAGAAATCCCCCCAGGGCCTGCGGCGCGAAAACTACGCGACGGCTCCCTACACGATGGGGGGGAAGACCTACCGGCGGGGGCTGTGGGCGTCTCCCGGGCACGAGACGGTCTACGAGATCGAGGGCGCGGGGTTCACGGCGTTCGCGGCCGATGTGGGCTTCTACGAGAAGCTCGCCAACAGCCGCTACGCCAACCTCGGCGCCGTGGTGAGCTTTGAGGTGTACGTGGACGGCAGGCTGCGCGCCCAGAGCGGGCTGATGAGATTCGGCGAGAAGCCCAGGCTGCTCGTGGCCGACCGGCTCGAGGGCGCCAGGCGGGTCAAGCTCGTGACCCGGCGCGACGACCTCGTCGACGACTGGTACTGCGTGGCCACCTGGGCCGACCCGCGCTTCCTCAAGGCCAAGTGACCGCCCCGGACGCCGCGCCGGCGGCAAGAGAGACAGTGCGAATTCACATCGTAAGTGCAACGATGCTTTTCAAAAACTACCAGGCTCTCTGAGGGATCTGCCGCTGGATCGCCTCAGCCAAGCGGCGTAGGCTACTGCAAAACGGCAAAAGTCGAGCTAAGAGACTTTCACTCTCTACTCGTTGCCGGTTTTGATCGGCGCTTGCCATTCAGATTTTGACAGAACCTTTTACAGCGCAAATTGTGGTATCTTCATCCACTCGCCGTCCTTGAGCGCCGACTGGTGTGCGACGACGCCGGCCACAGTCATGTTAAGCGCATCGCAGACATCCACTGCCGGTCTCCGATTCAGCAGGACCGATTCGACAAAATCGTTGCACAGATAACCGTGGGAACCACCATGACCGCCGGGCTTGACGCCGGGAGGCAGCGGCGGCTTCCTGCGGTCCACCTTGGGCTTGTCACCCTTCTTCTGGCCGTAGACTCGCCCCTTTTCGCCCCCGGCGCCCGGCATATCCCAGCACACGGCCATACGTGCCATGCCTCCTTCGCTGGTCCTGAGCAGCGCGATCTCGGAGCCGAAGGGGTTCCCGTAGTCATTGCCGTCGGCTTTGTAATGGCCGACGATGCTGGGCATGCCCAGGCATGAGACGTCGGTCAACCGACCGCCGGTGACGGCGACGTAAAAGGCTGTGGAATGGGTAGGATACCACATGGGCGGCAGACCCTTGCGCCATCCGTTGCGGTCGACCTTCCCTGTTTTGGGGTTGTAGCCGCCGAGAGGAGATCCACAGTAATGGTAGTACTCACCCTCCGAGTAAATCAGTTTGCCGAGAGCGCCGGCCTGATACCGCTTACGCCAGTCGTAGCAGTTCGAGCGGAACGCCGTGGTCTCGAACATCATGTACTTCTTGCGGCCGGCCTTCACTGCATTGAACAGCAGTTCGGCATCTTCAAGCGCTTTGGGGCCACAGACCGCAGGCACTGCGCTGGCCACATGCTTACCAAGCTTGAGCGCCTGAACGGCCAGGCGCGCGTGGCTGGGCGCGTCGGTGGCAATGAAGACGGCCTCGATCTTGTCGTCCTTGACCATCTCCTCGCAGGAGGGGTAGGTCTTCTTACAGCGGCAAGCCTGCGCCAACCCGGCGCAGCGAGCGGGATCAAGATCACTGACGGCTACCACCTCGACGTTGGGATGGTCCTGAAAGGAAAACGCCGCCCCGAACTTGCACAGACCGTAACCCGCGATACCGACACGCAGCTTGCGATCGCCCAGGGATTTCCAATCCTTGTGGGCATCGGGATCGTCCTTCTCCTTTTCGAACCCGGGAATGATATTGCCGGCGGCATCCCTCGGCACATCAGCCGCACCGGCAGACATCAGCCGCCCCGCCACTGTCGCCATGCCGCATGCCACACCCGCAGCGGCGCCCTGCATGAAACCACGCCTGGAAATTCCGCTGCTCTCTACCTCTCGCTCTTGATCACTCATGACAACACTCCCTTCGGCATCTGCGTTGTTCATATTTTGTCACAGGTCCGTCTGGACCGCAAATTATAAGTGGGTCTTCGCCCAAAGCCAAAGGGGACGGGTCGCTTTTTTCGGGCGGAACCTGTTGCGAATTAATGACTTGTGGCGTCGGAGCGCAGATTGCCGTCGCGTTCGGGGCTGGGATACGACGCCGGCGCGGAGTTGCGGGGCCAGGCTGCTCCATTGCGAAGACAGGGAACTTGGCGACGGGACGGCTCTACGGCTCCATTGGCTCGTGCCGGATCCTCGAAGCCCCCTGGGGCCGCCGGGACTCCCTTCGGGGCGGCCGAATCGAGCACGTGCTGCCACTGGCGGGCTGACCTTGGCGGGAGCAGCGCGGGGCGAGCGAGGGCGACCGCGATTGGCCGTTGTGGACCTGCGTCGAGCGCCGTGTCGGCGTCCGGGGGCAGGTCGCCGCGGCGGCCGCGGAGGGAGCGCACCTACAGTCTCTCGTTGGGCCCGAGGGCGAGGGTGGTGGCGGCGGTGAGGTCGAAGCGGCGGGCGAGGTCGCGGAGCTCTTGGGGTTGCACGGCAAGGATTCGCCGGATGTGCTCGGGGAGGGGGCGGTAGTCCTTGCGGTAGACCCAGTCGGAGCCGACGGCGGCGAGTCGGCCCATGGGCAGCTCGCCCTCCAGGGTGGCGGCGGAGGCGGTCTTGTTCTTGGCGGCGACCAGCTCGGCCTCGGTGGGCCCTTCGTCCTGGAACCGGGCGTACTCGGCGCGGGCGATCCGCAGGGCCTCGGAGGCCCGGCCGGGGTCGGCGCACAGGAAGGTGTAGAACGCCCCGGTCCCGTCGAAGGGGCGGAAGGTGCAGGAGGCCTCCTCGGCGATCGCCGGGGCGATGAGGGCATAGAACAGCCGGCTGCCCGTCTCGTCGCCCAGGATGGTGGCCATCAGGTGGGCGGCGTACCGCCGCTCGTCCTGGGCCGACGGGCCCGACGAGATCATCCCCACGTGCTGCCGCAGCAGCTTGCCGTCGGTGATCACGCCGCCGGTCATCGTGCCGGGGGTGTCGGGGGTGTCTCGGCCGGCGGGGGCCTCCCGCCAGTGCGCGCACGCCTGGCGGGCGTCGGCCACCAACGCCTCCCACTGGAGGTTGCCCACCCCCACCAGGGTGACGTTGCCGGGGCTGTAGCGGCGCTGGAAGTACCCGGCCATGTCCTCCCGGCCGAGCTGCCGGATCGACTCGGGCGTGCCCAGGATGCTGTTTCCCAGCGGGTGCGGGCTGAAGTGCCGGGCCATGAGCTTCTCGTACAGCCGGAACTGAGGCTGATCCTGGTACAGCGCAATCTCCTCGAGGATCACCTTCTTCTCGGTGTCGAAGTCCTCCGCCCGCAGGGCCGGGCGGAGCATGTCCCCCAGCAGGTGCAGCGCCCGGGACTGGAACTCCGGCAGGACGGCGGCGTAGTAGACGGTGTTCTCCTCGGAGGTGAAGGCGTTGTAGATCGCTCCCATCTCGTCGAACTCGCGGTTGATGTCGAAGGCGCTCCGCCGGGCGGTGCCCTTGAACATCATGTGCTCGAGGAAGTGGCTGACGCCGGCGAGGGCGGGGGTTTCGTCCCGGCTGCCGGTGCGGGTGAAGAAGCCCACCGCCATCGACGCCGCCGAGGGGTTGACCTCGGCGATCACCGCCAGGCCGTTGGGCAACTTCGTCTCCTGGAACTGCATGCACGTCTCCGATGGGACAAGTCCCCCCCCGGCCTCCGGCCGGGGGCAAAATATACTGGTTTCTCCCCCCGGCCTGCGGCCGGGGGCAAAATATACTGGTCATACGACTTGGGCGTCGATCTCTTCGGGTCCGATGGTCAGCATGGTCAGCTTCTCCGCGGGCCAGCGGCGGGCGCAGTCCCGGACGTCCTCGATCGAGACGGCGTCCACGGCCGCCGATATCTCCGAGAGCCCCCGCAGCCGGCGGAGGTGATACCAGTCCCCCGCCAGGGCGTCGGCCCGGGCGCTGGTGGACTCCCCCTGCATGACCAGCGCGCTCTTCAACTGCACTCGTGCCCGGGCGAGCTCCTCTTGGTCGATGCCCTCGGCGAGCTTGCGGAGCTCGGCGACGGTCACCGCCAGCGTCTCCGCCGCCCGCTGGGGGGTCGTGCCGGCGTACACGAAGATGCCGGCGTGGGCCTTGAGGCTGTGGTAGCGGGCGGCCACCGAGTACACCAGCCCGCGCTTCTCACGCACCTCCGTGAACAGGCGCGAGCTCATCCCCCCGCTCAGCACCATCTGGCCCACCCGCGCCGCGTAGTACCCCTCCCCGCACACCGGCGGGGCCGCGTACGCCAGCGCGATCTGCGCCTGGGCCGTCGGCTTGCTGAGGTGCCTGGCCCCGCCGGCGGCCTCGGCCAGGGCGATCCGGGCCGGCGCCGGCCCCCGCC
>CAZNSB010000054.1:0-16215 GCA_964575155.1 uncultured Planctomycetaceae bacterium
CCCCCGGTGTATCCCCCTGAAAAGGTCGACGACCCCCGGGAGACCATCTCCCGGGCCGGGTCATCGGCTTCCTGGACGTCCGTCCGTGTATCGGGAGGCGACGCCGCGTCCGGGCTGTCGGCTGCCTCCTGCTCCTGAGGCGGCTCGCCCGTGGGCGCGACCTCCTGCTGCGCATCCTGTCCAGCCTGCGAAGTGTTCTGCTCCAGCTCATCAGACATAGGGGCTTCCCCATAGATCTCGGGCGATCAGCCGGCCGATAGGCACTCCTGGAACCATTCCCAGATGCGCCGGGGCGTGGAGGTCCGCAGGAACAGACCTTTGGCGGCGGTGCCGATCCGCCGGCACGCGGGGCGGTGCCCGCGGCACCACTCGATCTTTTCGATCAGGTCGTCGTAGTCGTCGCGGCACCGGACATAATGCTCGCCGGGCACGAGACGGTGCCGCCACGGCAGGAGCGTCCGGATGCGTGGGGAGATCGTGCAGCAGCCCAGCGCCAGGTACTGAACGTGTCCGCGATCCAGCATGTCGTTGCGGGCGCCCGGGACGAAGACGGCCGCCAGGCAGTCGCCAACCCGCCGCCAGAACTCCCGCTGAGGCGCCAGCTTGATCACCGCGTCGGCGCCGTATCGACGCCGCAGCATCTCCTGGACCATCCGCCGCCGCTCCGCGGCCCCCGCGTGGGGCCGCTGCATGTTGACCACAAGATCTCCGGCGCCGGCGTAGTGCACCGCCGCGGACAGCCGCCGGTACTCCCGCCAGTCATAGAAGCTCACCACCGGGAACGGATGGACGTGCGGCTGACGCTCATGCACGCCCTCGGTACAGTGGAACTTGAACCAGTGGTCGAATTTCTCATGGCAGGGCGGCAGGTCGGGTAAGTTGCTGAAGTCGATCACCGCCTCCCGGCCGTCGGCTCGGATCCTGAAGCAGCAGTCGGCGATGCTCATATCGCCGCACAGTTCGGCGGAGATGCCCGCGGCCCGGATCGTCTCCAGGACGTGCCGCGGGTGGGTGTTGTAGTATCGCGGCGGCCGGCAGCTTCCGGGAAAAAGGATGCTCCGAATCATCCCGCCCGCCGCAACGCCGCCTCGATCAGCGGCTTGAAGTTTCGGTCGATCAGTTCGCCCGGGCTCCAGGCCCCCTCCGTCCAGCGGCGGTTGGCGACCCCCTGCGACGCCAGCCACGACGGGCCCTTGTCGACCAGGCTCCGCAGCGTCTCCGCCAGGTAAGTCAAATCGGTCGTGATGAACGGAGGGTTGCAGCCACCTGCCATCCGGCGGACGTTCGCCCAGCAGAAGACATCCGCGTTGTTAACCACGACGGAGCCCTGGGCCAGGCCCTCCAGCGACGAGCGATGGTAGCCGCCGGTGGCGCACTCGTCGATGACAATGTGGGCCGTGCTCTTGCGACTCAGGCATTCTTCCAGGCCCGCCCCGGTGATGACGTCCACCTCCGCCTCGACGCCTCGAAGGGCCTCCACCGTCGGTGCGTATCCCTTGTCATCCCAGCCGGTCTTGCCCATGTTCGACGGGCTGTAGGCGATCCGGACGCGATCGGTCGGCTTGTCGCCGACCCGGTACCACGGGTGGTTCAGCGGAATCAGGTTCGGCACCGGCCAGCAGCCCGGATACAGCCGCGCCTGGTACTGCCCCACCACCGCCCACGGCCAGCGGCCCCGTTCGCCAACGCGGCATACGTCCCTCGCCGCGCTGTGGTAGATCACCACGGTCGGCTTCCGCTTCGGGTACCAGGGGTGCCTGTACGGATGCCCCTGGTGGCAGAAGATCACGTCCGCCGCACGAATCCGGTGAATGGCCCGCTCATCGGGGGGCCAGCCCTCATCAGCCGGGTACGACCGGCCGTCGCCGTACCCCCTCCCGGCGACGGAAAACGAATCGTGGCCAGCCTCCTCGAACGCCCGGGCCCACGCCCACGCCGCGCCGGCCACCGGGGTCTGGCATACGTGGGCGACGATCATCTACCCGCGCCCGTCGGAAGCAGCCGCCGCGCCCTGGAACCGGGCCGCGTCGATCTCGGCCTTGATTCGCTCGGCGGGCGGGCTTCCATCGCGGGCGAGCATGTTGCCGACCTGCCGGAGCATCTCCTTCAGGATCGAAGGGACTTCCCCGGCGACGAGGGCGCAGTCGCGGACGTATTTCCGCACGTTGTCAAGCATCTCGCCGAGCGGCTCGAGGACGAAGTCCCGGTTATAGTGAACGCTGTAGCCGAGTTTCTCCGCCGCCTCTTCCGGCTTGATCTCCTGCCCGGTCGCCACGACCACGGCCTGGCGCATCATCTCCAACTCGGTCTGCTCGAACTTCGCGGCGGTGGCGCGCAGCTCGTTGTCCAGGTCGGTCCGCTCGATGGCCAGCTTCAGCCCGCTGCCGGCATGGGCCTCGATCTCCGCCATGCCGCCGCGGAACTTCAGCAGCCGGAGGATCTCCCCGAGGTACAGCAGCAGCCACGCCCGCTTCTCGGCGATGTGGCCCACGTCGCCCTGAAGGACGGCGATCTTGCTGTCGGGGTTGGGGAACTTGATCAGCGAGTTCGGGCCGTAGGTGTCGGGGATCTCGTCGCCCCGGACCCCGGTCGCGAACCATCGCGTCACCGCCGCCAGCAGATCGGCGTCGGCCTGGCTCTTGAGGTTCATCGCCACCTTCGCCACCACGGCGGGGCGGGTCAGGAGGGAAAGCGGCACGCCGCCCTGCCCGGGTTTGGTGCTCTCGGCGTAGTACAGCTTGGTCACCGGCGGCCGGCCGAAGGCGTGCCTGCCCGCGGTCGTCCGAATGACCATCTCGCGGCTGCCGTCGGCCTGAATGGCCTGGTGCCTGCGCCATTCCGCCCCGGTCAGCGTCAGGAACCACGTGACCGCCTTGCGGGGGGCGGCGAACTCGTCAGAAGCCGGCGCCTCCCCCAGACAGTAGCGCGCCCACAGGAAGTTGCCCGATCCGTTGACAGCCCAGTCGTACCGTTGGATCGGCGTGAACTGCACGAAATACGGGCGGATGTTGTGGCGTGTCTCATCGGCCTTGCTGCGGATGCGAACGCCCTCGGGGCTGGAGGTCACCTGCGTCACGATGTCCGCGCCGGTGACGTAGTAGTTCCAGGCCGCCCGCCGCATGAACTCATCCAGCGGCGTGCCGTCGCCGTCGGCGTCGTGGATGAGCCGGCGGATCAGCTCGGCGTGGCGGGTCCTTGGGACCTCGCGTCGCGGCGGCGTCCGCCAGATGTTGTCCACACGGATTCGCACCCCGTCGCGGCACATGTCCAACGGCACCGACATGGCCCGGCGATAGGCATAGTCAGAGAGGTGTTCCTTGTCGGAGAACCTCGGCAGGTAGGTCCCGGCGGCCAGCACGTCCAGCGTCATCTCGGCGATGTCGGTCTCCAACTGCCATCGGTCCCTGTGACGGTTGTACAGCGCGCCGGTCTGAAACGGATTGAACTCTGTCTCGGCCATCAGGTGTATCCCATCTGCCTCGCCTCAGCCCGGGCCGGGGCGGCGATGTTCAGCAGGAGGTAGCGGAGCGCGTCGAGGGGGTGCTCCCACGGCTCCTGCGGCTTCTGCGGTTCGTCGATGTATTCGTTGTTGAGCTTCCGCAGCTTATAGGCCTCGAACGCGGCGACCAACTGCCTGCACCGCCCGGCGACGAACAGCCTCGGCCGGCCCACCGCCGGCTTCAGGGCCGCCCGGATGAGGGCGACGCCGTTCTGCACCGTCGCAGCCCATCGGTCCAGCCGGTAACGGCAAGGGATTCCGCACCCGGCGAAGACATCGACATTGCTGTAGCCGGTCTGGTCGCTGCGGCTCCGGCCGGCGGGATCGCAGTAGGTCGCCTCGATGTTTCTGGCTTCGTCCCGCCGGGCGATCCGGCTGGCGTTTTCGTACGTCGTGGCATCCTGAGTCCAGTACTCATCGACGACGTACACCGTGCCGGCCTTGTCCACCTGCGCCCACAAGCACACGAAATTGTTCAGGCCCCAGTCGACGGCTCGGTACGTCGGCAGGTCGTCGCGGAATTGCACGTCAGCAGTTACGTGCACGGCCCGGTCGAACTGCGGGTACACGAGCCCCCCCAGCGACGGCCGCCTGCACTCGGCCTCGGCCTGCCACTGCTGGAGCGACCACTCCTGAAGCTGGCCGATGGCATCGTCAATGGAGAACAGCCCGCAGCATTCCGCGGCGATGCCCACGCGCGCCGCCGGGTTTCTCTCGCGCGCTTCGGCCAGACAGACGTCGCCCAGTGGGCACGACGGGCAGTTGCGCCCGTTCTCGTGCCGATCCGCTTGACACTGCTCAAGGCTCTCCCAGACGTTTCACTTGTGCAGCCGGAAGCCCTTGGCCCCGGCATCGGCCACCAATCGGCCCATGGGGCCGCCCGGGCGGTGCCATGTCGAGGTCACAATCGTCCGCGCCGGCACGCCGCCGCGGCCCGCGAGCATCCCGACCGACGCCGCCGAGATCTCCGGGGCGATCTCGTCCTCCTCATCGCGGTAAAGCCTCTGAACCTTGGCACCTCGTACGCGCTTCTGCGAGGCCGCCAGGATCTCGAAGTCGCCGTTGACCAGGCGGGTCCATTGCCGCCCCGGCTCCCCCGCGACTCGGTCCTTCAGGACCGTCCAGCACCACCGCTGCCAGTAGCCGTACAAGTTCCTGGCCTGGTCCTCGCTGCCGGAAAGCACCCGCGACCTGATGATTCTGCGGCCTGCGTAGTACTCCAGCGCGGCGATAATGGACGCACAGAGGGTCTTGAGCCCCGAGCGGTTCGCCCAGGCCGCCAGCTTCTGCCCCGGGCTGCACCAGGCATCCCAGACGAAGTCAAACGGACTGCTGTGCCCTGGCGTGAAACGCTTGTAGGGCAGCCAGAGACGAAAATGCCGGCCGATGAAAGCCCATAGATCTTTCTTGGTCTTGCGGCGTTCCACAGCATCGGCCTGGCCTTCGTGCCCACCCGGGGCTTCCAGGAACCGGCTGGCGGGCCTGCCAAGAAAGTGGTTCAGGACATACTCACGACGTCTGCGTGCCGGTTCCCCGCTGCCGCGGACGCTCTCTGTGGCGTACCGGACCTCCAAGTGCCGGGCACGTTGGAAGTCTTCTCGCCTCGTTGTGCCTCCATATATTACATTAGTGCCGTCAATCAGGCCCGCCCAAACGGACTTAACTGCCTATCAACAAATTAGTTACATGGCAAAACCGCCCGAAAGGCCCTTACTGAAAAAATCGAAAAAAAGTGGGAAGGACCCGACTGCTTCGGCCACGCCTCGACGAGCGCCACCGGGCGGGGCCAACAAGACTGCCCAGATAACCGGAAAGCGCCAGTGACTCCCGGCACCGAATCGACTAGGAATACGCAGCGGCGCCAGGATGGGACGGCCCGTTCGTTGGCAAGGAGATCGACCATGACCAGCCAGCCGGTCACCGCCGTCATTGTCGGCGCGGGACACCGCGCCGTGGGTTATGCTTCGTACGCCCTGGAGCATCCGGAGGAGTTGAAGATCGTCGGAGTGGCCGACCCGGTGAGACTGCGACGAGAGAAAGCGGCCGAGAGGTTCGACCTGAAGCCCGCGCAGCGTTTCGAGGACGCCGAGGCGTTAGCGGCCCACGGCCGGATCGCCGACGCGGTCATCAACGGCACCATGGACCACCAACACGTGCCGACCTCGCTGCCCACCCTCGAAGCCGGATACGATCTGCTGCTGGAAAAGCCGTTCGCCACAGACGAAGACCAGATGTGGGAACTGGTGCGGACGGCAAGGAGGACCGGTCGCAAGGTCATGATCTGCCACGTGCTGCGCTATGCGCCCTTTTACGCGATGATCCGGCAGCGCGTCGTCGAAGGGGAGGTCGGGAAGATACTCAACATTCAGACAAAGGAGCACGTCAGCTATCACCACATGGCGGTAGGCTACGTCCGCGGCAAGTGGAACCGCCGGGACCGGTGCCACTCGTCCATGCTCATGGCCAAGTCCTGCCACGATCTTGACATCATCGCGTGGATGAAGAGCGGCGTGGCCCCCGCCGCCGTAAGCAGCTTCGGCGCCCTGACGCACTTCCGGGCAGAGAACGCGCCCAAAGGGGCGGGCAGGCGATGCCTGGTGGACTGCCCGATTGAGCCGGATTGCCTATACTCTGCCCGCAAGCATTACATCGACCATCCGCGCCGGTGGTGGTTCTACGTCTGGGACGGCCTGGAACACATGGACGAGCCGACCATCGAGCAGAAGACAGAATACCTCGAGGCGGACAGCCCCTACGGCCGATGCGTTTGGCGCTGCGACAACGACGTGGTGGACCATCAGACGGTGTGCGTCGAGTTCGCAGACGGGGCGACGGCCTCTCACAACATGGTCGGGGGGACGTCTCGGCCCATGCGCTCGATCCACATCCTCGGGACAGACGGCGAGATACAGGGCCGCCTGGAGGACAGCCGTTTCGTCATCCGCCACATCGATCCGCGCCCCGGGCACGAGTACTCGGAGAAAGAGGTGGACCTGAACCTCGACGGCGACATGCATGGGGCGTTCGGCGGGCACGGCGGGGGCGACGCCCGGCTGGTGGCCGACTTCGTCCGGTTCATCCGCGGCGAACCCCGCAGCATTTCCTGCACCAGCCTGGAGGATTCCGTTCACGGCCACCAGATCGGCTTCGCCGCCGATCGAGCCATGTCCGAGCGGCGGGTGGTGGAACTGGCGAGGCGGAAAGGGCAGCCCGCCGCGCCGCCCCGGGGGCCGGACAACGGGCCCAAAGCCCCTCGGTCTTTTCCTGCAATTTCTTGACTAACGCCGGGATCGGGCTTATCATACGCCATTGGAATCAGGCCCGCGGGCAGCGGTGAAGCGTTTCACGCCCCACGGGCGGAAGCTGGGCTTGTTTGCAGAGACTGCATTGGCACTGCGCATCTTGGTGAGAATTTCTTGGGCACTTCTGCACCGCGTGGGAGCGCGCTCATTACACCTTGGGGCTGTGCACCTGGCTCTTGCAAATTCACAACGCCCCGTACTTCAGAAGGAGCCGCAGGATGGCTAGTGGGAAGGTAAAGTGGTTCAACGACTCGAAAGGCTTTGGATTCATCACGGCCGACGACGGCACGGATGCGTTCGTCCATCACACGGACATCCAGGGCGAAGGCTTTAAGACCCTCGCCGAAGGTGAAAGTGTGGAGTTCGAGCTCACCCAAGGCCCCAAGGGTCCCAAGGCCGTCAACGTGCGCAAGGTCTAATGCCCAGGAACAAGGTGAACAGAAAGGCGCCGCTCCGGCGGCGCCCTTTTTTGCGCCGCCAGAGGCCCCCGACCCCTTCCTGGTCAGTCGGCGAACGCACCCCCGCCCGCGATCCAGCGCATGCGAGCGTGATCGGCGCACGGCTTCCTTTGCGTCGGCCAACAGGTTCGGCTATACTGATGCACAGCGTGCGCGGCGACGGTTGGCACAGGTTGGACGGGCCAGGCGGACGCCATTCGGGAATCTCCAATGGAACTTCCCCGCCGTGCTTCTGGTGATGAGCTGGTCAGGCCGGGCGAAATGGCCGACATTCGCCAACGGCTCCGCCACATCGCGCCCAAGCACGACCTGGTGACCGTGATCGCCTGCGCCTTCGACCACCGCACGCAGATGCTCCCGTTCATCTACGCGGACATGCGGATGGCACCGGCCGGCGCTCGCGCCATCGGGTCGGCGTTGGCCGAAGCGGGCTTCCACAAGACGCGCATCGTGTTGCAGCAATGGAATCGGAGTTTTCGCCCGTCGCGGATGAGGTTGGACGGAAGGGTTCCCGACATTTTCATGGTCTCGAGCATGAGCCTGCACACGGCCCAGTGCAAGGCGCTCATCGAAGACGCCTGCCGAATCGATCCGTCGCGCCGTCCGTTGATCATCGTCGGCGGGTCCATTTGCGTTTACGAGCCGTGGGTGGTCTTCAGTGCCGATCCTGCCCATCCCTCCACCGCGGACGTGGCCGTCACGGGCGAGGAGTACGTCTTGCTGAGCCTGTTGGAGGCGCTGCTGGCCGTTCGCGCGGGCAATGAGCCGATGCGGGAAGCCTTCCTTCGAGCCCGCGACAGCCAGGCCCTCGACGGAATCCCCGGGCTGGTTTACGCCCACACCGGCGCGAATGGGGCGGCCGAGGAATTGGTCGACACCGGCATCCAGCGCCTCCTCGGCGATCTCGACGAACTGCCGCACCCGGTTCCGGGATATCGACTCCTTGAGCCTCCCAGCAGGAAGGCCACGCTGGGCCCGCGGCCCCTCGAACCCGAGCGGGTGCGTAAGTATAGCCGTATCGGGGCGCTGGTTCTGACGTTCGGGTGCAAGTTCGCCTGTCCGTATTGCCCCATCCCGTCCTACAACCAGCGTTTCTTCCGGGCCAAGAGCGGCGGGCGGATCGCCGACGAGATGTACCGGCTCTACAGCGAGTACGGCATCCGCTATTTCTTCGGGGCGGACGACAACTTCTTCAACGACCGGGCCCGCACGCTGGAGATCGTCGAGACACTTGCGCGGACGGAGATTGCCGGCTTCCGGCTCCGGAGAAAGGTTCGCTGGGGCACCGAGGCCACCGTTCACGACACGCTGCGGATCAAGGAACATCTGGCGATCATGAGGACGGCGGGCGCCCGGGCACTGTGGATGGGCGTCGAGGACATGACCGGCGCCCTGGTCAAGAAGGGACAGACCGTCGACAAGACCATCGAGGCGTTCCGGCTGCTTCGGGAGAACGGCATCTCCCCCATGCCAATGATGATGCACCACGACCGCCAGCCGCTGCACACGCGAGCCAGCCCGTACGGCCTCCTGAATCAGGTCAGGCTGCTCCGAAAGGCCGGGGCCGTGGGCATGCAGGTCCTGATGATTACGCCGTCGGCCGGATCGAAACTCTACGTGGGAACGTTCACTTCCGGGCTCGCCCTCGAGAGCGCGGGAGGCAGACCCGTCGAGCCCCACATGATTGACGGGAACTATGTGATCGCCTCCAGGCACAAGCAGCCGTGGCGCAAACAGTTCAACCTTATGGTCGCATATCTGTATTTCTATAATCCGGTGCGGCTGCTGACCGCGCTGTTCGGGCCCAAGGGCAGGCTGAGGCTCAAGCCCGCGGGGATGCAGTTGCTTGGGATGAGGGGGCTGGTGCAGACTATCCGGCGGACGTTCGGGTGGGCGCTGCGGCTGATGGTCGGCAAGATCAAGCGCTCCACGAGAGCGCCGGCCAGCAACATCCCGATGCGAGACCCGGACGGCGGGCCGGCAAGCCACGCGCTGCCTGGTACGCCAACGGCTATTCCCGCGCCGGTTCCGCCAAGACGGGATCAGCCGGTTGGCCGTCCGAGAAGCCTCCGGCGCGCCCCCGGCCGCAGTAGCGAAAGGCGATGACACATCGGCCGAGGCTGCCGCGGCCGCGCCGCCCCGCCGTGCGGAATCCGGGGCGCTTGCCCGCCCTGCCGACCGGGTACCGCCGGAGAAGCCGCCAATGCAGTGATCGCCACAGGTGGCGGACCATGCCGGGGTGGCCGGTGGTGATGCCGATCTTCCGGCCCTGCCGATAATGCAATTCGCACACCGCGTCCAGGACCTGCGAGCCGATGCCCACGCCCTGGAAGTCCGGCAGGACCACGATGCGGGAGACGCGGCGGTGATTGCGCTTCCCGGTCATCGGCAGGACGGCCACGAACGCCACCGGCCGGCCGGCCCACGCGGCCAGGTAACACTGGGCCGAGTGGTGAAGATCGGCGCTCAGATAATGATGCGGGCCAAACAACCGCCACGCCTCATTTCGGCAGCGAAAGACCTCAAGCTCGATGTCGGGTCGCCGAAGACACCTCCGTAACAGCCGGCAGGTCGCCATGTCCACCACCCACTCCGGCTGAAGCCATTCCAGAATGTCGTAATGGCAGGAAACGGCAACGAAACGCTTCCCGACGTGTCCCTTGCGGATGGCCCCAGCCACCGCCGCGGCGCCGATCTTCGCGACTGTCCGGTCCACCACCGAGGTGAACTCGTCGAAGACAACGGCTTCGCCATCGCCCAGGAGCGCCCGGGCCAGGTCGCACCGGAACTTCTCTCCGTTACTCAGGACGGCGTACGGCTTGATCCAGGAAGGCGGCGAGGAAAACCCCACGGCCGTCAGGGCGCGCGTGATCGTCTTGATGGGCAGGTCCCCAAAGCCGTCGACGACTGCCCGATCTTCGGCCCAGGCCGCCGGCCGGTAGACAAGCTCCCCGAAGGCGCTCTTTGCGATGGTGGTCTTTCCGCTTCCCGACGGCCCCACGATCGCGCCGATCCGCCAGGACTCGCCCAGGGCGGGCACCTCGACGGAGAACGATTGGCGGACCTTCTCGCCGATACTTACGTCAAACAGCCCCGCCACCTGCTGAACGCGGAAGCTCTCGTAGACGGGGCATTCAACTACAGCGTCAACAGTCGGCATTTGAAGCCCTCCCGGGTCATCCGTTCGTACAGTTGGCGCTGCTGGCCTTCCGAGTCCACCTCCACGACGACCTGAAAAGTGTCCCCGAGGTCGACCTGCGGGACGGGCGGCCCAAGCTCGTTCAGCTCGCCGAGCAGATCGGCGATCTCCGATTCGGGGAATCCCGTCACTGCGGGAACCTCCAATTCCGCCGCCGACAGCTCTTCGAGAATCCGAGTGAGCTTGGGGATATCAAATCGCCCCTGAGCCCGAGTGCTGTTGAGGGCGATGTTGAGGGCCTTGGCCCGCGCATCCGGGACGTCCTCCAGGAAGATCACAGGCACTTCCCTGGCCGGCCGTCTGCGCAGGGCGTTCGCCCTCAGCCGCTGGTGCCCGCCGATGACAAGCGCGTCCGACCGCCGGGCGATGACGGGGTCTACGAAACCGTGACGGTCCAGCAGCTCCGCCAGCCGGGCCAGCCCCTCCCCGTCGATCTCCCGCGGATTGTACGGCGCGGGTTTCAGCTTCTCCGGCGGTACGTACTCTATCGCAAGTCTCTTCACGGCTGGGCCTCCCAGGACTCACCCCTCAGGCACGCGCGGCCCGGCCGGTAACGACCCCTCTCGACCGGTCCGGCGGAGCTGGACTTCGCTTGTCCGACCGGGTCGTGACCACGACCACGCGCCTGCCGAGTTCCTCATACATGGCCTTTCGTTTTTGGACCCAAGGGTGCCCGCGGTCATCCTGACTGCACCGGATGACGACTTCGCTGCACGGCGGCTGCCCTCTGCACTCGCTGTATGCCTTCCAATGCATGCCTACCACCTGCCTCGAATGATTGCCGGGTTCAGCCTGTCTGTTTGGCGAAGATCCGTGACGATGTTCGTGGCCGGCTCCGCGACCTGGCGGCAAATGGCCTGAAGCTCAACCGATGCCAGTGTTCGTCCTGCCGTGCAAATATGCTGCGTCGCCGAACCGATCACGATTCCCAGTCTCTCAGCAGTTCGCCGGTACGTGGATCTGGCAAATGAGGCCCCGGGCGACCACTGCCGCTGCCGGGGCGACAGCCGGGCGGCCCACAACCGCTGCCTCGGCAAGCAACACGCAGACATCGTCATTTGCCAATGCCTAGCCACTTTGGCTGACAGCCCCCCACCTCGGCCTGGCCTTTCGCCTGCAGGCCAACGACATCTGCAGGTCGATCCTGGGGCCGGACTCGTCCAGAAAGGACACTCCCAGGAAAGGTCTCTTCGTAGCGTTCAAGTGGCCCCAGACAGGGTCCCAGCGGTACTGCTCGGCCTTCTGGTACCCGGCGGGAATGTAGCCGTCCAAGTGGCACGAATAGCAGACCCGCCCCACCAAGTAGTACGCCGGAACGACGTCGCCACACTTCCGACAAACGAACTCGCAATCTTCATGTTCACGATTTTCACCTCCGGGCGCGGTGGTCTTCGCTGCGTTCTTCCTGGCCGGAATCCCGCACTTCCCGGCGGAGAGACCGCCGCGCGTTGGCGGCCTTGCCTCCAGCGCGTCATGCAGTGGCACGTGAAGAAACATGGTGTGATCTCCTCCAGCCATCGGCCGGTGGACTCGGTGCCACAATGCCAACCCGTGGCCAAACCCACGTTGTCCCGTCAAGACGCCCCCGAAGGAGCGCCAGCGGTCTTTCCCGATCAGCCATGTTCAACTCCTTGGCGGGCCTTCCGGGGGTGCCGCGGGCAGAACTCCATGGTTTCCACAAGCAGCGCCACCGTCTCGGCCCCCTCATCGGCCCGGCGGACCAGAAAGGCCCAGAGCCCCTTTGGGACGGCCAGCAACGCGGAAGGCCGGGCGTCCGAGAAGTCAATGCGGGCCAGGAATACGGCGTCCTCCGCGCCGATCCCGCCGGGGCTCGCCCAGGCAGCCTGCCGTCGGGAATCGAAGGAACTCCACGTTGGCGCCCCGCCGCGCAAGTCGACTGGGCGCAGGCAACCGTAGACATCCCCCGTCCACGCTCCCTCCGAACGGAGCCGCACCGCGTCGCCCGGGACTTCGACCAGGCACCGCAGCTCATGCCCGCCCCAATTCGCAACGCACTGGCCCAGCCAGGGGGTGCCCGGCAAGAGGCTGAACAACCCCGTCGACGCCGGAATCTCTTGGGCTGGAACAAGTTCCTTCTCCGTGACGAACTGCGACAGCCGCCGTGCCTCGGCGACGTCCGCTGCGGTCCGCAAGCTGACCCTCAGCGTCATGTCTTGTCTCCCTCAGATTGCCCGGTCCTGCACCGCGCCTCCGTGCAGGCGTTCCACCCTATGTGTAGTGCCGTCAGACAAGGCTGCCCCTGCAAGCCCAGATCCCGCCCCGCGAAGACACGAATTCCGGCGGCTGGTGGCCAGGCTCGACTCATGCCCGGTCGGCCTCAGACTGCCAGGTCCGACATCGCGCCCTTTGCGCGCACGCCACCCTATGTGTAGTGCCGCGTGAGACAGCCCACGCCTAGAGACACGTCCCCCGTTCCCAGAAGGTGTAGATTCTGCCGATATCCGGAGCGATCTGAAGCAGCCGAGAGGCTATTGGCCGCGGCCGGGAGCGGCACCCCGCAAGTAGGCGTCAATGCTTGCCGCGGCCCGTTTGCCGTCGCCCATCGCGAGGATAACCGTGGCCGACCCGCGGATGATGTCCCCGCCTGCAAAGACGCCCGGGATCGAAGTCTGCCCGTTCTCGTCCGCCTCGATGTACCCCCACTTGTTGAGCTTCAGGTCCGGCGCGGTCGCGGTCAGCAGCGGATTGGCCCGGGTTCCCACGGCAACAACCACCACATCGCATGCGACCACGTGCTCGCTGCCGGGGATCGGCACCGGGCGGCGGCGGCCGGAGTCATCCGGCTCGCCCAGTTTCATCTTCCGCATGCGGATCGCCCGGACCCACCCGTCCCCGGTGCCGAGGATTTCTACCGGCGAGGCCAGGAGGTGGAACTCGACCCCCTCCTCCTTGGCGTGCTTGATTTCTTCGATGCGGGCGGGCATCTCGGCCTCGGTTCGCCGATAGTAGATCATTGCCCGCTCGGCGCCGAGACGCCGGGCTGTCCGCACGGCGTCCATCGCCGTGTTCCCCCCACCGATGACCACCACCCGCCCCCCGCGGATCACCGGCGTGCCCAGGGCCTCGCCCCGGTACGCCTCCATCAGGTTCACCCGCGTCAGGAACTCGTTCGCGGAATACACGCCGTTGAGGTTCTCGCCGGGCACGTTCAGAAAGACCGGCAGCCCGGCCCCGTTGGCGATGAAGCAGGCATCGAACTCCTCGCGGATCTCCGCCAACGTGACGGTCTTGCCCACCACCACGTTGCACTCGATCTTCACTCCCCGCTTCTCCAGTTGGGCAATCTCATAGTCCAGGATCTCATTCGGCAAGCGGAACTCCGGTATGCCGTACCGCAGCACCCCGCCGGGGGCATGCAGCGCCTCGAAGATCGTCACCTCGTGCCCCATCCCCGCCAGCTCGCCTGCCGCCGTCAGCCCGGCCGGACCGGCGCCCACCACGACCACCTTGAAGCCCGTGGGCTCAGCGGGCTGAGCCTCCTCTTCCACCGCGTGGGCCATCGCCCAGTCCGCCACGAAGCGCTCCAGGTGACCGACGGCCACGGGGGCACTGCGGCTCCGGCGAACGCACAACGCCTCACACTGCGTCTCCTGAGGACAGACGCGTCCGCAGACCGCCGGGAGCGCATTTGTGCGTTTGAGGATCCTGGCCGCCTCCGCAAACTCCCCCTCTGCCACCTTCGCAATGAATTCCGGAATCTCCACCTGCACCGGGCAGCCCTCGACGCACTTGCGGTTCTTACACTGGAGGCACCGCCGCGCCTCACGGATCGCGGCCGCCTCCGGAAGCCCCAGGTTCACCTCGAAGAAACTGCGGGAGCGATCCTGTGGCGCCCGCTCGGGCATATCGACGCGTTCGATAGCCATCCGCTGCTTGGCGGTCAGCCGGTCCGGCTTGGCGGGCGCGCTCACCTTCCCTCCTCCCGACTTCTCGCTCCGGCCTGCCCTTCAAGCTGGCACCGCTCCGCGCGGGCCAGCGCGTCTCTCTCGTGTTGCCGATACATCCCCAGCCGATTCAGCAGCCCCGGGAAATCAACCTGGTGGGCATCGAACTCCGGGCCGTCCACGCAAGCGAACTTGGTCTCGCCCCCCACGGTAACCCGGCAGCCGCCACACATCCCCGTGCCGTCGACCATGATTGGATTGAGGCTGACGACGGTGGGGACGGCGTGCGGGCGGGTCATGTCCGCCACCGCCGACATCATCAGCGCCGGCCCCACCGCGAAGACCGCGTCAGGTCTGGGCAGCTTGCCGGTAAGCATGTCGCCCAGCAACACCGTGACGAACCCTTTGCGCCCGCGCGAGCCGTCCTCTGTAGCCACCCACACGCCTTCGCAAAAGGACGAAAGTTCATCAACGAGGATCACCAGTTCTGCGGTCCGCGCGCCAATCAGCGCAAGGACGCTGTTGCCCATTTCGGCCAGGGCCTTTGCCAGCGGGTACAGTACGGCGGCGCCGACCCCGCCCCCGACACAGGCGACGGTCCCCCATTTCTTCAGCTCGGTGGGCCTTCCGAGGGGTCCGGCCACGTCGCGAACGACCTCCCCGGCCGGCGTCGCCACGATCGCCTTCGTGCTGGCTCCGACGGCCTGAACGATCAGCGTGATCGTGCCGGCCTCGGCATCCGCGTCGGCAATGGTCAGCGGGATCCGTTCGGCCCCCTCTGCCTTGCGCACGATCACAAACTGCCCCGGCCGGCGAGCCCGCGCCACTCGAGGCGCCGACACCACCAGCCGGTGCACGCCCGGCGCCAACTGCTCGTTCATCAGGACCTCGAACATCCTGTCCCTTCGCGCCAATAATGGGCAGATCTTCTCGGGAGGTTACGGCCTCTACCTACCATAAACCATTTGCGCCGCCTTTCTCAACCTCAAAACTCTCCTTCTGTGTGGTCGGCCCGCCAAATCCGCCCTTGACAATCCCGGCACCCACGCCTACGCTAATCAGGTCTGAAGCACGGGCCGTTAGCTCAGTTGGCTAGAGCGCGTGCTCGACACGCACGAGGTCACTGGTTCAAGTCCAGTACGGCCCAAGGGCTGCGGCTCCATGTGTTCGCATGGGGCCGCTTCTTCATGAATTGCCCCGCAAATCGCGGGCTCGGCTTCCTCGAAGGCGTCGCGCAGGTGGGGCAGCCGTTCCGGGAAGATCGGCACCACGCGCATGGCCGCGTCCAGCATGATGCAGGTGCCGTCCGCCAGCACGTTCGCACACGCCGTTTTCGCCAGCGCCAGGGGAGTCACTTCGCTCCCCCCTTCCCCATCTCCAGCGCAGGTGTTCCTGGCCAACATATGTGATGCCGAAAGCCGTTCGGTGTGCCTCTTTGGGCAGCCAAGCGGGGTCAGGCAAGGGCCGGCCCACCTTGATGGCCTCGAAGCCAACCGCGGCGGCGTCGCACCCGGCAAGCCATGACGCTGTAAGCAAGAGGCAGACGGCCCCATGCGTCCGGGCGAGGTAACTTGCCCTGTCTGTCATCATGTCTGTTGCGCCTCCGCGTCTATCCGCATCCAGGTCCGGGCCTCTGCGGGGAGCGGACGGATGAGGCCGCTCCTTGGCCTTGCTCCAGCCGGCCATGCCTCAGTCTCGATCTTCTGTATCCAGTAGGATCAGCCAGCTTGCGCATCTCTCCAGAATATCCTCGGGCATGTACGCAGCCGGCCGTATGGGAGGTGCGCGATCCTTATCTCCGGCCTGGTTCAGAATGGGCCGGATTTGGGTAACACTTTGGAGACGGGAGGCG